>JAJYAF010000263.1:2418-4297 GCA_021779655.1 Pseudomonadota bacterium | reverse complement strand
CTCGTTCGAGCCGTTTACGCTGCTCTCGACCCTTGCCGCCTGTACCGACCATATCGGGCTGATGGCGACCGCCAGCACCACCTACGACGAGCCGTATCACATCGCCCGCAGATTCGCCTCGCTCGACCATATTTCGGGCGGCCGGGCCGGCTGGAACATCGTGACCACGAGCAACCCGCAATCCGCCTGGAATTTCGGCCGCGACGAACATATGGAGCATGACGAGCGCTATGTCCGCGCTCGCGAGTTTTACGATGTCGTCACCGGCCTTTGGGATAGCTGGGCGGATGATGCGTTCATCCGTGATGTCGAATCGGGCATATTCTTCGATCCGGAAAAGCTGCATATCCTGAACCACAAAGGCAAATACTTCTCGGTACGTGGCCCGCTGAACATCGGAAGGCCGGTTCAGGGTTGGCCGGTCATCATCCAGGCCGGCGCCTCGGAAGCCGGACGGCAACTCGCGGCGGAAACGGCGGAGGTCGTCTTCGGCAGTTCCAGCACACTCCAAAGCGCCCAATCCTTCTTTGCCGACATCAAAGGCCGCATGGAGAAGGTGGGGCGCGAGCGCGACCACCTGAAAATCCTGCCGGCGGCCTTCGTGGTGGTCGGCGATACGGTTGAGCAGGCGCGGGAAATCCGGCTCGAACTCGACTCGAAGGTGCATTACGAAAGCGGGATCGCGTCGCTTTCCGTCGCGCTCGGCGTCGATGCCAGCGAGTTCGATCCCGACAAGGCGCTACCCGAAATCCCGGAGACCAACGCGAGTCGCTCAAGCCGCATCCACGCGATCGAGCTGGCGGAGCGGGAGAACCTCACGGTGCGGCAGCTGGCGCGGCGGCTCGGCGGATATGCGGGTCTGGCCTTCGTCGGCACGGCCAAGACCATTGCCGATGAAATGCAGCATTGGCTCGAATCGGAGGGCTCGGATGGGTTCAACATGATGTTTCCCTATGTGCCGGGCGGACTCGATGAGTTCGTCGCCAAGGTGATCCCGGAGCTGCAGCGACGCGGCATCTTCCGCCGAGAGTACGAGGGCCGAACCTTGCGGGAAAATCTCGGTCTGCCGCGGCCGAAGAATCGCTTCTTCTCGTAAACGGGCCTTCCAGCCGCCCTAATACCGATCCGCGAAAACGCGGATTGGTATGCGCGCGGCCGCCCCGCCAACCCCGCGCGCAGAAGGGCCTTCGGGCTGACCGGTCTAACGCCGCGCCTTGGCCCGCGCGCGGGATGCCAGGCCAAGCAGGAACTGCCGGCAATAGGCTTGGTCCGGAACATGGGTCGATTTGCATGCCGCCTCGGCGGCAAGCCCCAAGCGGATCGCCTCGATCAGCGCCGCCTCCCGCCACAGCGATGCCGCCCGCGCCATTGCCGGCACGCGTTTGAAAAACACCGGCGGCCGCATCCCGGCCACCGCCTCCCGCGCGCTTTTGCCCGCCGCGATTTGCGCCGCCGCCAGCCGCAGGCGCATCAATTCCCCGAGCAGCACCCGCACGATGGCGACCGGGGAAATCCCTTCATCGTAGCAGCGCGCCATCGCCAGGTCCGCCACCGCCACCTCGCCGGTCAGCGCCGCGTCCACCGCATCCTGGATGGAACTTTCCCCGCTATCGGCCAGCGCCGCCGTCACGTCGGCAAGCCCCAGCTGTCCTTCCCGCCCCGCATAAAGATAGAGCAGCTCCACGGCCTGGCGTATCGCCGCCTCGTCGCCCGCGATATTCGCGCCAACCCAGTTCGCGGCGTCCGGCTCCATCTTAACGCCCAGCGCCTTCAGCCGGTCCGCCACAACGCGCGGAAGCCGCGCCGCGTCCACCGGATAGCAGGCGATCGCCGCTGCCCGCGGGTCCTTCTCCGCCAGCGCCCGCAGCTTCGATTTCGC
>JAJYAF010000263.1:0-2408 GCA_021779655.1 Pseudomonadota bacterium | reverse complement strand
AATCACCAGCGTATCCGGCGGATTTTTCAAAATCGCCGCGACCGGGACAGCCGCCTCCTCCCCGGCATCCTTAAGCCGCACCACGCGCCGCCCGCCGGCCAGCGATGCCGCCATCGCCTCCTCCGGCAGGCGCTGCGCATCGCTGATCTCGGCATAGCGGAACGGATCGTCCACGGCTCCCAGCACGCCTCTTGCCAGAAAGGCCGCGCGCTCGGCCGCCAGCCCCGCATCCGGTCCGTAGATCAGAACCACGCTGACAGGGCCGGGGTTCCTCAGGAAATTGTCGATCCCGGCAGGGTCGATCTTCATCCGAAAGGCGCGGCCCTCAGCCGCGCGCGGCCTCGTTCAAGCATTGCCCGGATGGGTTTTGAAATATGCCGCCAGCTGGGTGGAAATCTGCCCGGCGATCTCGTCCGCCAGATGCTGGTTCACCGTATCGGTCTCAAGCGACAGCGCGAAATATTGCTGGTCGATGATATTCGCGGCATCCTCCGTGCTCGCGTGGCCCTGCGCCAGCGGCCGGTCCGGATCGCCAATCGGCGCGAGGCTCCAGGTCGCGGTCGCGATGAAGCGGTTGCGGCTCGTGGAGGTGTCCGGCTGCACGCCGATCCCTTCCGTCGCGATACTGTAGCTGACCGAGAGCACATAAAGCTCCTGCTCCGGCGCGCTGCCGCCATCCAGCTGCGTCTGCAACGCCTCGCGCAGCATCTGCCCGGTCCGGTCGGGAATGATCCCGACCGCCACGGCGTTCATCCGCTGCTGCACGCCCGCGCCGCCGTCGCCGCCATAGAGCGGCGTGAAGCCGCACGCGGCCAGGGCGCCGGCCGCGAAACCCAGCGCCGCCCAGCGCAGGCCTTCAAGCCGCGGCGACAAAGTTCACGATCCGGCCGGGCACGTAGATCTCCCGCACGATCTTCTGGCCCGCCAACACGCCGGCAACCGCCTGCCGGGCCAGCGCGATGGTGTCCGGCCCGGCCGCGCCCGCCGGCACGGTGATGGTGCCGCGCAGCTTGCCGTTCACCTGCACGGCGATGGTCGTTTCGTCGCGCTTCAGCAGTTCCGGATCGGGTTTCGGCCAGGGCTGCATCGCCACCAGCGGCGCCGCCGGATCGAGCGCCCGGTTGATGCTCTCCGCCACATGCGGCACCATCGGCGCGATCAGCCGCGCCAGCGTCCCCATCGCCTCGAACCGCGCCGCCCGCATGCCCTCATCAGGCGGGCTCTCGCCCACCAGCGCCCCCATCAGCTCATAGACCCGCGCCACCGCCACGTTGAAGGCGAAGGTCTCCAGCGCGACCGTCACGGCCTCGATCGTGCGATGGGTCAGTTGCCGCAGCTGGCGCGCCTTGCCGCTGCCCGCGGCGGCCAGCGCGCCGCGCGGCTCGGCGGCGATGGTCTCGGCCAGCCGCGCGATGCGCTGAATGAAACGAAACGCTCCCTGCGCCCCGGTCTCGGTCCATTCCATATCCCGCTCCGGCGGGTTGTCGGACAAAATGAACCACCGCGCGGTATCGGCACCGAAACGGTCTATGATCGCGCCGGGGTCCACCGTGTTGCGCTTGGATTTCGACATCTTCTCGATCCGCCCGATCGTCACCGGGCGGCCATCCGCCGTGGTGGCGCCGCCATCGGCGTGCTTCGTCACCTGTTCCGGATACAGCCAGTTGCCGTCCGCGTCCTTGTAGGATTCGTGCGTCACCATGCCCTGCGTGAACAAGCCGGCGAACGGCTCGTCCAGCGCCAGCAGCCCCACCCGGTGCATCGCCCGGGTAAAGAAGCGGGCATAGAGCAGATGCAGAATCGCATGCTCGATCCCGCCCACGTACTGATCCACCGGCAGCCAGTATTTCGCCGCGGCGTCCACCGTGGGCGTCACGGCGCGCGGCGAGGTGAAGCGCGCGAAATACCAGGCGCTGTCCACGAAGGTATCGAACGTATCCGTCTCCCGCAGCGCCGGCGCGCGGCAGACCGGACAATGCGTGTGCTTCCAGCCTGGATGATGTTCGAGCGGGTTGCCCGGCTTCTCGAAGCTCACATCGTCCGGCAGCCGCACCGGCAGCGCCTCCGCCGGCACCGGTTGCGGCCCGCAGCTCTCGCAATGGATCACGGGTATCGGGCAGCCCCAGTAGCGCTGCCGGGAAATTCCCCAATCCCGCAGCCGCCAGTTCACCACGCTCTTCCCCGCGCCCGTCTCCTCCAGCCGGACAATGGCCGCGCGCTTCGCCTCCTTGGTCGCAAGCCCCGTCAGGAAGCCGGAGCCGACGATGAATCCCGCGCCATCCAGCGCCTTGTCCGTCACCTCCGGCGTCTCGTCCGGCTTGGGCGAAACCACCACCGGCACCGCCAGCGCGTATTTGCGCGCGAAATCCAGGTCGCGCTGATCGGCGCAAGGGCAGCCGAATATCGCC
>JAJYAF010000262.1 GCA_021779655.1 Pseudomonadota bacterium | reverse complement strand
CGCTTGGTCACATGGTTGCGGATACGGCGGAGGATCTGCTGCGCCCGGTCCGTCTGCGCCGCCATTTCCGCGAGCGCCCCCGCGACGCCCTCCAGGGCGCCTTTATCAAGCATCCGGCGGGTGCCCGCGACATAATTGCTGATCGCGGTGAGCGGCTGGTTCAACTCGTGCGCCAGGGAGGAAACCAGTTGCCCGAGCTCATTGACCCGCGAGATATGCGCGAGTTCCGATTGCAGGTCGGCTATCCGCTGCTCGCGCGCGAACCGCTCGCTGAGATCGTTCACGAAACCGGCGAAAAGCCGCTCCCCGCCCGATTGGACCTCGCCGACCTGAAGCTTGATCGGAAACACGCCGCCATCCTTGCGCTGGCCGCTGATGATCCGTCCGATCCCGATGATCCTGGGAACGCCCGAGGCGAGATACCGCGCCAGGTAGGAATCATGCGCGCTGCGATAGGGCTCTGGCATCAGCATGCTGATATTGTTCCCCACGGCCTCGGACGCGGTGTAGCCGAACATCCGGGCGGCGGCGGTACTGAAGGATTTGATGATCCCGCGCTCGTCGATCACCACCAGCGCGTCCGGCGCCGTATCCAGGATCGCGGTCAGCAGCGCCTCGCGCGTGGCGAGGGCGCGGAGCATCTTCTGCTCCTCGGCCATGTCCCGGGCGATCTTCGAGACGCCGATGACATTCCCCGCATCGTCGCGGATCGGGCAGACCGACAGCATGACATCGATGACACGGCCGTCGCTGTGCCGGCGCTGGGTGTGGAAATGCGCGATCGATTCGCCGCGCCGGATTTGCGCGAGAATCATGGCTTCTTCTTCCAGCCGCGCCTCGGGGATGATGCGGGTGATGGGATGCCCGATCATCTCCGCCGCGCCATAGCCGAACATCAGGCAGGCGCCGCGGTTCCAGGCCGTGACGATGCCGTTCAGATCCTTCCCGATGATCGCGTCGTCGATGGATTGGGCGATCGCGGCCAGGTGGAACTGCTCCGGCGTGCTCTTGCCTTCCCCCCGTGGATCGGACGGTGTGTTCATCGCGCCAGCCGCACGCAAACGGTCCTTCTGATATCCCCCAGCGTGGTCGACCCTTGGATGGCCCGCGATCGGGGTGGCACAGAACGGAATTTTAACAATGATACCGCTGCGGATCAAGCGGATACGGCAGAACAGGCTACCTGTTCGCCTTTTTCGTTCGGGCGCGCCTACCCGATCCGGGTTCCGGCCACGCCCTGGAGAACCGCCGCCGCATCTTCCAGCCGGCCGATCGCCGCCGGCCGGCCCGTCTCGCGCACGAAGCGGCAGGCGGCGGCGAGCTTGGGCCCCATGCTGCCCGCGGCGAAATGCCGGCCTTGGAGCTGGTCCGGGTGCGCGCGGTCCAGCCTGCGCGCGTCCGGCATGCCGTAATCGACATAGACCCCATCAACATCGGTCAGGATCAGCAGGAAATCGGCGGCCAATCCCTGGGCCAGCAATGCGCTCGTGCTGTCCTTGTCGACCACCGCTTCCACCCCTTGCAGGCGGCCATCGGCTTCGGCAACCGGAATGCCGCCGCCACCCGCGCAAATGATGATCACGCCGGCATCGGCGAGCCGGCGGATGACCTTGCGGTTGAGGATTTCAAGCGGCTCCGGCGAAGCCACCACGCGCCGCCAGCCCTTGCCGTCCGGGGCGATGGACCAGCCCTTGGCTTGCGCGATGCGCCTGGCCGCTGCCTCGTCATAAACCGGCCCGATCGGTTTCGCGGGTTTGCCGAAGGCCGGATCGGCCGCATCCACGCGGACGCATGTGAGCAGGGTTGCGATTTCGGTGCCTTTCGGCAAAAGCCCCGCCAGCGCCAATTCGAGCTGATAGCCGATCCACCCTTCGGTCTGGGCGTCCAGCACATCGAGCGGCGCCTCCGCCGAGCCCGGCTGTTCCGCCTCCAGCGCCAGCACCCCGACCTGCGGGCCGTTGCCGTGGGTGATGGCCAGGCTGTGACCGGCTTCCACGAGCCCGGCCAGAACGCCGGCGGCGATGGCGATATTGGCGGCCTGCGCCGCGGCGGTAAGCCGCTCGCCACGGCGCAGCAGGGCATTCCCTCCAAGGGCGACGACGATCTTCATCGGGCATTCACCTGGCGCATCGTCAACGCGGATATAAAAGCGCGTTGCCTTGGGCATTGAGCCGGATCAATCATTCGCGCCCCGCCTCGTATGAAAATCCCGCACAAAAATCCGCTCATGCTGGAGCCGCATAACCGAGGACGGATGAGTCGTCGTTATTTTGGCCCAGGTCACGTTCTGACCAGGCGCTTTTTCCAGTCGAACACCATGCGGTCATAAAGGCGCGGCGGCATCTGCCAGGACTCCTGGGCGCGCGCCACCGTGTAGGCGCTGAGCGTCACGGTCCGCGCGTCTATTTCGAGCCGCAGGAAGCCGAAGCGGTCGTCGTAATAGCTTTCAAGCGTGACATTCGGATCGTTGGGCGCTCTGTAAGGCGTGATGATGGGCTGCCCCGCCACTTTCGCCATCTTGTGGAGATTGTGGTAGCCGCCCTGGCCCGCGACGATAAAGGGCGTGACCGCGCCTTTCGCGTCCGAGACCAGGAAGCGCTGGTAATTGTGCACATGGCCGGAGAACACCAGGTCGGGCGCGCGTTTCGCCTTCGCCGTCGCGGCCGCGAGCAGCTTCGCCATGGCCTTGCTGCCGGAATGATAGGTGTCGAGCGAATGGATCGGGTGGTGCAGCGTCACGATCAGCGCGCGATCGCGGGGCGCGTGCGCCAGCTCGCTCTCGAACCATTCCGCCTGATCGCCGTGAACGACGCCGCCTTCGGGAACGTTCGTGTAGAGGCCGACGAAAGTCGCGAAAGGCGTAAGGAGCGTCCAGTACACGTTCGGCTGGATCATCGCCGTCCGGTCGTATTCGCCGGAGTCCGGCGATTTCCGCCCGGCTGCGGTCGCGCAGAAGTTGCGGACGAAGGTGGCGAGCGATGGCAGCGGATTGGTCCGCGTGCCGTCGTCATAGACGTCGCCGTCATGGTTGCCCGGGATGCCCATGATCGGGAGCGGGTAATGGGCGTAGGGATCGTAGAATTGCGGCACGTATTGCGCGGCCTGGCCATCGAAATAGATGACGTCGCCAAGATGGTAGAAGAAGGCGGGCGTGCCGAAGGGACCGGCGACCGAGGCATCTTGCTCAAGCCCCGCGGCGACCAGGGTTTGCGGATCGGGATCCAGGATGCCGCCCGTGTCCCCCACCATGTGCAGCGCCATGCCGCCGGCCTTTTCCATCGCCTTGACCGCGTCGGGGATGATATCCGCGAGGTCAAGCCGGAAAGGCTTCTGGCCGCTGGGCGCGGGAAGGGGTTGAAAGCCGCTTCCCTTGAACAGCGGCGCCTGTTGCGAATGCGGCGTTGGCTGAGATGCGCGCGGCTGACCGAAGCGATGGGGCATGGAGGCCGCGTTCCGTCGTTTTGTCATGGGGAGGCCTCGACCGCGCTCGACGATCCCGTGGGAGGTTTTCCGTCGGCAAGCTTGCCGGGGGAGCCGCCCACCGAACCGGCGGCGGGTGTTGTTGCGGTTGCGTGATGGCTTTCCTCGGCGATCCACCGCATTTTCAAATCACCCCATGCGCGCGAAGCTGCTCAAGCTGCGCCGGCGTTACGCCGATTTTCGCCAGAACCTCGGCCGTGTCCGCGCCGAGAGGAGGGGCCGCGCGGCAAGGCGGGGATTCCTGGTTTATCCTCACCGCGGCGCCCAACATGGTCATCGGCCGCTCGGGGTCGCTCGCGGTGTAGGTCACGATGCGCCCGGATTCGCGCATATACGGATTATCCAGCGCCTGGGCGATATCGTAAACCGGCGCGGCCGGCACCGCGCCTGCGAATTGCTCAAGCCAATGGGCCGTGCCGCGCGTGGAAAGCGCGGCATCGAGTTCCTCGGTCAGCGCCCGACGGTTGGCCAGGCGGTCCGCGAAGGTTGTAAACCGTGCGTCTTCCGCCAGATCGGGCCGCCCGATCCGCCGGGCGAGGATCGGCCAGAATTTTTCTTTGTTGCACATTAAAAATATCCAGCCATCCGCGGTTTTATACAATTGCGAGGGTGTGAGGGAAGGATGCGCCGAGCGGGGCTCCCGACCCTGCACATGGCCGGAATTGAGATACCATGCCGCCAGATAGTTCAGATTCTGCAACGCCGTATCGAACAAGGAGACATCCACGTCACAACCGCGCCCGGTGGCCCGCGCGCCGACGATGCCTGAAACCAGCGCCAGGGCCGCCGTGATGCCGGTCATGAAATCAACCAGCGA
>JAJYAF010000261.1 GCA_021779655.1 Pseudomonadota bacterium | reverse complement strand
AACACCGGCTCGGGCCGAACCGTTTCCGTCGTCGGCGTATATTGCAGCAGCTCGATCAGCGCGTTACGGAAAACCACCTTGCCCGGTGTCACCGCGAGGTTCCCGCCGACCTTGAATTCCCGGCTGCCCGCCGAGGATCCGGCGAGCGTGTCGTGCAGGTCGTTGACAAAATTCCGCAGGCCGCGCACGAAATTTTTCCCGCCGGTGACGGTCGTCTCCTCGGTCACCTCCGGGTTGGTCCAGGGAAAATTGGATGGCGAGAACACATCCATCCACTGCCTCGCCGCGAATGTCACGATCTGCTGGTTGTGATGCTCAACCGCTGGTCCGGCGTTGCTCGCCTGTGCCCACCATTCCTCAGCCAGCAGAAAGCCCTGATAGATTTGGGCGTAGGGCGGCTTGTGCCAGAGCGGGCTGTTGAACCGGTGATCCTGCGGCCCGGGCTTGATCACCTCGTCGCCGGCCAGACTATCAAAATAGCGCCGCCATTGCTCGAAAGCTTTGGTCAGCAGCGCCGAACGCCGGGCTGGCGCGTTCGCCATGTGAATGGCCCAATCCGCGCAGGCGAGCCAGAGGGAGGAAAGCGATAAACCCGATGTGAGCCGCGCCTGAGCGGCATGCAGCAGGCGATCCAACGCATAGGGATCGGCCGAGCCGGGTAAACTCCGCACCAGGCCTTCAGCATCGCCCATGGGTGTTGCGGCCGCTTTGCCGCCAGTTTTCGAAGGTGCTGTCGTGTCCCTGCCGGGCGCGGATGGCTTCAAGGCTATGTCCGGGTTGTCCATCAATGACCTCCGGTGAGCTTCGTGGCACGGAAACGCATCGCGGTATTTGATCCTGATCAGATCAGCCCGGAAATCTCGTACCGCGCATCGCGACCATTCATTCAGCCGCGTGGATCATCTTTGATCCGCCGCCTTTTGCAAGCCGCAAATATCCGTCAGCAGCAATGTCCGCGGCCCCTGCCGCCGGATCAGCCCGTCCGCCTCCAGCTGCGAGAGCGCGCGGCTGACAGACTCCGTGGTCAATCCCAGATAATCCGCGATGTCGTGGCGAAGCATCGGCAAGGTCACGGAACCTTCATTTGTGAGCACGGGCAGCCTGCTCTGCCTGAGCCAGAGAATGAAACCCGCCAACCTGGCGCGGGCATCATGTTTCGCGGCGATGATGGCATGCCGCTCCGACTGGCGCAATTCATCACAGAGCTTGCACAGCAGTACGACATCCAGCGCCGGATCGCGGCGGATCAGCCGTTCCAGGGGATCGAAGGGAATTTTGTAGGCAAGCAGCGAAGTCAAGGCCTGGGCCGTGGCTATGTACCGGCCGCTTTCGCTCAAGCCCAGCAGATCCGAGGGGAAAAGAAAGGTCGTGACATGGCGCTCGCCGCCCGGCAGCAGATGATAGGTCTCCGCCACGCCGGAGATGATGTTATAGATAAAACTCGTTTTCCCGCCTTCCGGATATATCACCGTATTGCGGCGGAACTCCGCGACGCTGGAAATACTCAGAAGCTCCGCCTGTTCGTCAGCGGTCAGCAGTTGTTTGGCGCCGAATTCGTTCCTGGAACCAAACGAGTTCGCGAAGATCGAGGGCGGTGGAAATTTCGCTTTACCGGAATCGCGCCCGCGCATCGTCAATTTCTTCGATCCTTTTCCCGCTACCCACGCCCGTTATCCACTTTCGGGGGGTTGTCGCGGTTAGCACGGCTCCGAGCCAAATCAAAAGCTTGAATCGACCCGCCGCTGAATGCGGAGAGTCGAGGATAAAGCGGGCTGGTGCATGCCTTCTCTGGTCTCCGCAACCGAAGGTTACAATGGCCTTGCCCGCGAGGCGGAACAAGGCGATACATGAACGCGCCGGGCGCCGTCGTTCGGGCCGTGCACATTCAGGGGAAACAGGATCATGCCGCCGCGTCCGCCGCTCTCCTCCGCGCGAAATAACCGCCGCGTCCCCCATCCGGCGAAAACCGGCGCGCCTGCATGAATCGCATCGTTTCTCCGGATGACGATCCCGAGGTTCCGAGCCCGGTCGTTGGCCCCTCCCGCCCGCGGCTCTTGAACGTGCTCGGGCCCGGTCTCATCACCGGCGCCTCCGACGACGACCCAAGCGGCATCGCCACCTATTCCCAGGCCGGCGCCCAGTTCGGCTTCCTGCTTTCCTGGGTGATGCTCTTCTCCTGTCCGCTGATGATCGCAATCCAGATGATCAGCGCCCGTATCGGCCGCACGACCGGGCACGGTATCGCCGGCGTTTTGCGGCTGCATTATCCGCGCTGGCTGCTTACAGTAGTGGTGCTGCTGCTCCTCGTTGCCAATATCATCAATCTCGGCGCCGATCTCGGCGCCATGGCAAGCGCCCTTGCCCTGCTTCTTCCGGCGCCGAGCGCGCTCTACGTTCTGCTCTTTGCCGCCATCTGCGTCTCGATGCAGCTTTTCCTTCAATACACCCGCTATGTCGCGGTCTTGAAATGGCTGACACTCGCGCTTTTCTCTTATTTCGGCGTCGTGGCGATCGTGCATGTGAATTGGGGGAGCCTCGCCAGCAATCTGGTCTGGCCGCGCTGGCGCTGGGACCGCGCCTATCTCGTCACCCTGGTCGCCATCCTTGGCACCACCATCAGCCCGTATCTCTTTTTCTGGCAGGCTTCGGAAGAGGTGGAGGATATTCATGTCTATCCCAGGCGCGTCGATCTGTTCGACGCCCCTGCCCAGGGGCCGGGGGCGTTACGCCGCATCGAGGTGGACACGATCATAGGCATGGTCTTCTCCAACGTGGTGGCGCTCGCCATCATCGTCAGCACCGCGTCCACGCTCCACGTTCACGGCATCACCGACATCCAAACCTCCACCCAGGCGGCGCTGGCCCTGCGGCCGATCGCCGGCGATTTCGCCTTCCTTGTTTTCGCCATCGGGATCATCGGCACCGGCCTGCTCGCGGTGCCGGTGCTGGCCGGCTCCGCTGCCTATGCCATCGGCGAGGCCCGGCAATGGCCCATGGGCCTCGCCCGCCGGCCTAAAGAGGCGCAGGCCTTCTACGCCACGCTGGTAATCGCCACGATCGTCGGGATGGTCATCAATTTCGGACCGGTGGACCCGATCCGCGCGCTGTTCTGGAGCGCTGTCATCAACGGGGTCGTTTCCGTTCCCGTCATGGCCGTTATGATGATTCTATCGGCACGGTCCGATATCATGGGTGCCTTTCCGGTCCGAGGCCCGCTGCGATGGCTGGGCTGGCTGGCCACGTCGCTAATGGCGGTTGTCGTCGTCGCCATGATCGCTTTGTAACCGTTCCGCAAGCCGCGGCTTAGGAATTGTGGAGTTCTTACAACACCGTCCGCTGATTTACTCGGGCGCGGCCGTCTATCCCCTGGGTTCACGGCATGGCAATCACTATTACCAGCGGTGTTGTCGCAGCGTGGAGGGGGTTCGGGCTTGTTTCGTCCTGGTTTATTGTTGGTGGTGTTCTGCCTCGCCATGCTGGCGCATCGAGAAGCGAGGGCGGGGACGCCGGACGGCGCACCCATCGGCCGCTGGCTCACCACCGATCGCAGCGCCGTGATCCAGATCGGCTTTTGCAAGGTGGGCATCTGCGGCGCTATCGTGGGCATTCGCCAGAACCATCCGGGCGACCCGATGCCGGATGATTGGCGAGGCCGCCCGGAATGTGGGATCACGATGATCGAAGCCTCGCCCGTGACCACCTCCGGCGGTAAGACGGTTTGGAAGGGCTATGTGCTGGATCCTCGCAACGGCGCGCTGCACCGGGCGGTGCTGACGCTGGACGGCGCCAATCGCCTGGTGCTCCGCGGCTATGTGCTAATTCCGCTGCTTGGCCGCTCCCAGGCCTGGACAGCCTATACGGGCCCCACATTGCCGGGCTGCCATCTGCCCGGCTGAAAGGTGATATCGGCGGGTTCAGCTCCGCTGTACGATGGCCCGCCCGGCATCGCCATGGCGGGCCAGATACCACAGGCTGCCTAACATCAGCAGCCCGAATATGCCATAGCCCACCGCCGGTCCGAAGAGCAGATAACGGCCGATCGGCCACGAATAGGCAAGCCAGCACATCACGGTCGTCTGACCCACCAGGCCGCAGCCCCAAACCGCGGTCAGGGTGCGCAGCAGTTTCGGCACGCCCGGTCTTTCCCACACCTGATCGAAGTCCTTCGCTCCTTGCGCGGTGTTGCGCGCCATCGTCGCCCGGGCGAGATAAAAAATCACGGGCCGCTTGAAGAGCAGCGAGCCGAGAAACAGCAGCCCCACCGCGCCGCTCACCAGCGCGTCACGCATCTGGATCAGC
>JAJYAF010000260.1 GCA_021779655.1 Pseudomonadota bacterium | reverse complement strand
CCCACGCCCGAGAGCGAGGCGAGGGCGGCGGCCAGCGAGGCGGCCTGAAACGGCGAAAGGCTCGAAGTGCTCTGCCCGAACAGAAGCTGCGAAAGTATCTCGTCGGAAGGCAGCGGCGGTGAGCTGGTCAGCGTGATGGTGGGTTTGGCCGCGGTGCCGCCGATGATGAGCGTCGCGGTATTGCTACCGGTGGTATAGGTGGTGGCCTCAAGGTCCAGCGTCGGCATGAATTCGGCGCCGTTGAAGCCGACGACGCCCTTGGTGAACTGCAAGGTTTTGCCCGCCAGGGAGAAATCGCCACGGATCAGGGTGAACCCGCCGGAGGGGAGCGGATTCGCCGCGGTCCCGCCGATGTTGAGCCGGCCGCCAAGTTCCGCGAACAACCCGTCGCCCCGGATGAAGATTTGGTTGCGCGCGTGGATCAGCAGATCGAGCGCGACATCCGGCGGCGGCGCCGGCGGCGGCGGGGGTTTCTCTCCGGGCCGGTAGATCGGCAGGTTGACGACCGAGGGCGGCAGCGATTTCGGAAGGTTGATATTCATCTTGTGAATGTCGACCTCCCCGGCAAGCTTCATCGCCGCCTTCACGGCCCCTGTCAGATGCAAGGTGGCGTCGAGCGTTTCGGTTACGAGATCGGACGAAACCGGAGTCGCGTTCCGCGCTTCGATCGCGATGTTCAGGGGAATCGTCGGCTGGCCGAGATCGATCGTGCCACGACCGGAGAGCGTGCCTTGCCCGGCGGCGGCGGAAAAATCATCAACGCGCACCAGCCGGTTCGCCGCCGAAACATGCGCGGCCATGTTCAGAAGATTGAGCCCGGAGCCGATATTCTGCACGGCGCCCCGGGCAAGAGCCAGCGTGCCGTTGGCGTTGGGCGATTTGGGCGTGCCGGTGACGGAGAAATCCGGGGTGAGCACGCCGCGTATGGTCGTTCCCTCCGCCGCCGTGACCGGATCGAGTATTCGCAAATCGATCATCCCGGCGAGCTTCAGGTTCATCGGCCCGGTCATGTTCAGTGGCGCGAGCCCGGCCAAGCTCAGCTGAACGTCGGGCCCGGCATTCAGCTTTGCCTTGAGTTGGGCGGCGGTGCCGGCCAGGGCGATATCGGCGGCAAGGCCGGCCGGCGGCAGCGCCGCCGCCACGCCCGAATGGAGCTGGAATCCGCCGGCTCTCAAACTGATCTTGCCGGCCGGCGCCGAGAGGCTGCCGCTGATCCGCGCCTGGGCGTCCAGGCTGCCGGAAACGGCGAGGCCGGGAGAGGCGATTTCCGCGAGCTTCGCCGGCAGATGGGCGATGCCGAGCGTGAAGTTGAACGGCGGCGTCAGCCGGCCGTCAAGGCGGATCGTGCCGCCGTTCACGCCGAGCGCGAGATGGCGGACGACGAGATCGGGTGTCGTATCGACGCGCGCGGGCGCAAGCAGCGAGACGTTCAGGCTCCTCCAGGCGGCATGCAGGCTGGCGAGGTTCACGGAGCGCGTATCGCCGTCGATCCGCCCCGACGTCGCGACTTGCAACGGCGCGCCGGCCAGCCTTGCGAGTCTTGCGTTGATGCGGACCGCCAGATCGGCAACCGGCCCGACGGCGCTGACCTGGCCGTTGATCGTTCCGATCGAGGGGGACACGTTCAGATCGCTCGCGCTGGCATGCAGGCCGAAAGCCTGGGCGTCTGGATGGCTGAAATCGCCCCGGATGCTCCCCGACAGCGGGGTGGGCAGGAAACCGTCAAGATCGGCCAGCCGGCGGACGGAGAACTTCGCCGTGCCGGTCGGCAGCAACGCGCCGGGGGCAAGCGCCAGATCCGCCGTGAGATCGATCGAGCGCCAGGTTGCGCTTTCGATACGCACGGTGGCCGCGCCGTCGGCCGCGCGGGCGAAGGCCGCACTAAGCGCCAGCGGGGCGTTTTCCAGCGCGCCGCTGCCCGTCAACGTACCGCTCGGCGTTTTTGGCAGATGCCGCGCATCCAGGACCAGGGCGAACGGACCCGAAGGAACCTGCTTGTGCTTGATCACGCCCGCAACCGCCGCCCGCACCGCAAAGTCGCTCCACTTGCCGGAGATGAGGGCATCACCGCCGACATGACCGGAAAGGCCGGGAAGAAGATCCGCGACCTGATTCACCTCGAAACGGGTTTTCAGATCGGAGGAAGACCGCGCCAGCGTTCCGGAAACGGCAACGTTGAATTCCGCGCCGCTGACGCTCAGCGCCTCGATCTCCGCGGTCTCGCGGGCATAGCGCAGCCGCAGCGACAGGGCGATTTTCCCGCGCGAGAGCTTCAACGCCGGAAGCGGCGCCTGCCGCAGCGTGACCGCGCCGTCCAGGTTGATTCTGGTAACCTGGTCTTGCAGCGCCGCCACCAGGCGCAGCCGCGCGGCGCCACCGAGATCGAATTTCGCAAGCTGGCCGAGCGGCGCCAGGGAAGGCAGGCTGAGGATGATATCGGCACGCGGCGCCACCGGGTCGAGAGCGAGGGTGCCGGCCGCGTTCAGCGTTGCGCTACCGAGCGATGCGGAGAGGTTCAACGCGCTCGCATCGCGCGGACCGGCAAGGGTGAGATCGACGCGCAGCGGCTGGTGCACCTGCGGCCCGGCATAATGGCCAAGCAGCCCGTCCGGCGGCTCGGCGATATGCAGGGCCACATCGACGCTATGCTCGCCGAGCGCCGCCGCCAGGCTATAATCGCCCTGGCCGTGCGTGGCGATCGCGTGCAGGCTGCCGCTGCCGCTGCTCAGGCTCAGCAACCGCGCCTTGCCGCTCACCGCCAGTTGAACGGGCCGGCCGGCCAGCGCCGCGCCGAGACGAAGCTGGCCGATCGCGATCCGGTTTATGCTGGCCGTGAAACGATGCAGGTTGAACGGCGTCGCGGAGGATTTCGGCGCGGCGCGGCGCGGCCCGGCAACCGGCGCGCGGGCGATATTCAGCGTTTCGGCGCTGAGCGAGACGATCCGCAGCTGGCGATCCAGGAGCGCCCCCGGCCGCCAGCGCAGCTCAATCCCGGTTGCGGTCAGCCAGACCGACCGGGTATCGGCAACGGCAAGGCTCGCGAGCTTCAGATCGGCGGGGAAGTGTCCGCCGAGACCGGAAACCGTGATTTCTCCGCCGCTCAACCGGTTGATCTGGCGGACCGCGAAGTCTCGTCCGGGCTTGCTGTTCAGCGCGACCAGCACGCCCCCGAGAAGCGCGGCGAGAACGAGCGGCAACAGCAATACGATAAGGAGCAGCCAGCGAAGCGCGCGCCGCATCTAGAACGCCTCCCCGAGTCCGATATAGAGCGCGAAGGCGCCGCTGTTGGCGATGCGCTTGGCCGGCACGGCGAAATCCACGCGGATCGGGCCGATCCCGGTATAATAGCGCAGGCCGACCCCATAGCCGACCCGCAACTGGCTGGCGAAAGGGCGGCTGCCGGTGCTGACCTGTCCGGCATCCACGAAGGGGACGATGCCGAAGCTCTTGAAGACGCGCTGGCGGAACTCGATCGTTCCGGTATCGATCGCATTGCCGCCTTCCGGCGTGTCGTCGGGAAATAGCGGTCCGATCGACTGGTAGGTATAGCCGCGGACCGTTGCGGAGCCGCCGGCATAGAACCGCTCGTCCGGCGGCACCTGGAACCGGCTCGCGCCCTCGATGGAGCCGATCATCGCCCGCAGCGCCAGGATACCGCGAGCCTCCGGTTCCACGGACAGGTAGGTTGAACCCATGATCTGCATGATGACATAGAGCGCGCCGGAGCCGGTGACCGGCCTGGTGGGCGTGACGGATAGGGTGGCGCGAACGCCCTTCGTTGGTTCCAGAACCGAATCGGTGGAATCGTATTGCAGGCTCAAGGGAAGCTGCGCCAGAACATAATCGCGGCTGGTCCCTTCCTGCCGGATGCTTTCGCTGATGAAACCGAGCCCATAGCTGCCGCTTAAGTGTCCGGCGATCGGGCGGGAGAGGATCAGGCTTCCCAACAAGGCCTTCTGATCATAGGCGGTCAGCGACTGTTTCACGGCCTCGATTGTCGCGGTGAGGGTCTGGGAACGGAGATAATAGTCCGGCTTGGCGAAAACCCCCTTCAGGTCGTAACCCGGCGATGGCGTTGCGGTGCCGCCGAAGCCGCTCATCGAACCGGTGATCGTCAGGGTTTCGGCATTGCCGAAAACATTCCGGTCTTCCCAGGAGGCGGAGAGCGCAAAGCCGGTATCCGTGGCATAGGAACCCCCGAGAGTGACCGCATGGCGCGGCTGCTCGACCACCCGGAAAGTGATCGGCACCTCGCCGGGGGGCGATTGCGTGTCCGCGGGGACCGGAACCACCGACGAGA
>JAJYAF010000259.1 GCA_021779655.1 Pseudomonadota bacterium | reverse complement strand
GCTGCAAGCGCGGCGTTTTCGCCATCACGTAGAAGCGGGTGGTGTTGTGCGCCGCGTCTTCCACGTTCCGGCGCAGGATTTTCAGCCCATGCAGTTCGGCTGCCAGTGCGGAAGCAATGGCCGCGTGTGCCGGATCGTTGAGCCGCGCCACGATTTCGACCGAGCCCGCCGTATCCGCCTCCACGACCGGCACCGCGCCAAGCTCCCGAATCAGGCCACGTACCTGCCCAAGCGCCACGGCATGGGAATGCACATGCCCCACCATCGCTTCCGTCGCATTTTGTGTTCCGATCAGGCAATGTTCCACGCGAAGAAAAAACTCGCCGACGATTGAAAGCCCGCTATCGGGCAGCAGCGCGTGCATGTCCGGCACCCGCCCGGCGAGCGAGTTTTCCGTTGGCAGCATCGCCAGTGCCGCCCGCCCTTCGCGCACCGCCTCGATGGCGGCCTCGAAGGTGGTGCAAGCCAGCGTGACCAGCCCGGGATAGGCGGTGCGGCAGGCCAGGTCGGAATAGGCGCCATGCTGGCCTTGGAAGGCGATTGTTTCGGTGGTCATGGGTTGCTTTCCAGTGTTTTCCGCACATGCTCAAGATCGGCCGGGGTGTCCACCCCAAAAGGCGCAAAGGCAACCCGCGCCACGCCGATCCGAAGCCCGGCCTCCAGCGCGCGCAGCTGCTCCAGCTTCTCCAGGTTCTCCAGCGGCGATTCGGGCAATGCCACGAATTTTTCCAGTGCCGCCCGCCGGTAGGCATAAACCCCGATGTGATGCCAAAGCGGCCCGCCGCCGGCGGGGACGGTATTGCGCGAAAAATATAAAGCCGGGGCGACGGCTTCATTTCTTCTGAAGGCGCAGGCGCATTTCACAACCGAAGGCGCGGCCGCCTCCTCCGCCGAGGCGATGGGGGCGACTAGGGTTGCGATGTCGTATTCAGGCTGCCCGAGGGGCAGCAACACGGCCGAGAGGAACGCGGCCGGCATGCTCGGCAGGTCGCCTTGCAGGTTGATGACGACATCGTGCCGCCGGGCGGGATCGAGGGTTTCGAGCGCCGCGTGGATGCGATCGGATCCGGACGGCAGATCCGGCTCGGTTAAAACGGCAGCGCCGCCAGCCTCGGCAACCGCATCGGCAATCGCCACATCGGCGCAGGCCACGGCCACCGGCCCCAGGCCGGATTCACGGGCCCGGTTCAGCACGTGCACGATCATCGGCAGGCCGGCGATCGGGGCGAGCGGCTTGCCGGGAAAACGGGTGGCGGCAAGCCGCGCGGGGATGAGAATGATCGGATTCACCCTGGCCTTCTAGCCTCTGCGCCCGCCGGAGGGAATCACCGCAGCGATAAATGCATGGCCTTTGGCTGCTTGTCCGCCACGGCCAACGCGCTATAGGGATGCAGGGAAATAAGGCGTCAAGTAGAGGTAGCATGAGCGAGACGGGAAAAGATGGCCTGCTTTTGAACAAGATCATGGCGGGCTTCCTCACGGCAGGCATTGCCCTTTGGGGAGCCAATCGTATCGCCTCCGCCGTTGTGCATACCGAGGCGCCGGACAAGGCGGCCATTGCCATCAAAGGGATGGAAACCCTGGCGGCCCCGGTGGCCGCCGCCGCGCTGCCTTCCATCATCCCGTTGATCGGCAGCGCCGACGTGGCGAAGGGTCAGGCTTTCGTGCAGCAGCAATGCGCTTCCTGCCATACGCTTAACGCGGGCGGCGCCAGCGGGGTTGGACCAAACCTCTACGGCGTGCTTGGCGGTCCGATGTTCAACGGTAGTTTCAGCTACTCCGCCGCGGCCAAATCCAAGGCCAAGGGCAATTGGAATTATGACAACATGAACGCCTGGCTCGCTGATCCCAGCCATTTCGCGCCGGGGACCCAGATGTCGTATCCGGGCATCAAGAGCACCCAAACGCGGGCCGACGTGGTCGCCTATCTGCGCACCCTTTCCGCGCATCCGCTGCCTCTGCCCACCCCGGCGGAGATCAAGGCCGCCAGCGCGCCACCCGTTGCCCCAAGCACGACCTCTTCCACCGCGGCGCCCCCCAATCCCGGTACTCCCGATCTCGGAAAACTGTTTGCCGCGGCCGACATTGCCAAAGGGCAGGCGCTGGTGGCGCAGCAATGCGCCTCCTGCCATAATATGACGAAAGGCGGCGCTTCCGGCGTCGGCCCCGATCTTTACGGCATCGTCGGCGCCAAGATGTTCTCGCAGCCCGGCTTCTCCTATACCGCGGCCGCAAAGGCCAAAGCCGCCGGCGGATGGACGCCCGAGAACCTGAACGACTGGCTGAAAGACCCCATGGCCTTCGTGCCCGGGACGGCAATGGCTTATCCGGGGATCAAGAATGCCCAGACACGGGCGGATGTCATCGCCTATCTGAACAAGAATTCGGATCATCCGATAAAGCTTCCCGGCACGCAATGACGGCCGATCCGGCATCCTGGGTGATTGCGGCGGAAGCCGCCCTCGATGCCGCCGGCGCCGTGATCCGGCCCTATTTCCGGTCGGGCCTGCGCGCGGAAACAAAGGCGGACGACAGCCCGGTCACGGCGGCGGACCGGCGGGCGGAGGAAATCCTGCGGCATACGCTAAGCCGCCATTACCCCGCCTATGGCATCCTGGGTGAGGAATTTCCGGAAGTAGGGAAGGGAGCCCGCCATGTCTGGGTGATCGACCCGATCGACGGCACGCGCGCCTTCATCACCGGCCGGCCGAGTTTCTGCATCCTGCTGGCGCTGCTGGAAGATGGCGTGCCCGTGCTGGGCTTCATCGATCAGCCCGTGACGGGTGAGCGCTGGATCGGCGGCCGTGACGTTCCGGCCAGGTTTTCCGGAAAAATCGGAGGCCGAATCGGCACCAGCGGAGTGCGCGAACTGGACCAGGCGGAACTCTCCTCAACCGCGCCGGAAATGATCGCGCCGGTGGCAAGGCCACGCTTCGACCGGCTGAAAGCGCGCTGCGGAAGGATCTATTGGGGGGGGGATGCCTATGCCTATGGGTTGCTGGCGCTGGCCCAGATCGATATCGTCGCGGAATGGGGGCTGAAACCCTGGGACTGGGCGGCGCTGGCGCCGGTGATACAGGCGGCGGGCGGCACCATTACCGATTGGCAAGGCAACCCGCTTCGCCTTGGCTGCGACGGCAGCGTGCTGGCGGCGGCCAATGCGCCGCTCCACGCCCTGGCGATCGAAGCGCTGAAGCCGGATTTTTGAAAACTAGCAGGCGCGGTCGGATATTCGTTCGCCGGTTCTTCGCGGCAAAAAAGAACCGCTTCATCGTGTTCGGGCTTTGTGCTCTGCTGCTGCCGCTGCGCGCGCTCGCGCGCGGCGACCTGATCACGCTCAGCACGGCGCCGCAGCCGCCCGTCGGGTTCACTTCACTCCCCTATGCCAATGCGAATGCGCCGAAAGGCGGCTCGATTACCGTTTCCGCCATTGGCGGTTTCGATAACCTCAACCCCTTCATTCTACAGGGAACCGCGCCCGACAGTGTCTATCGGGTTTGGCAAACCTTGTTCAAGCAATCCGACGCGGATTCGGTTACCTCCTATGCCGATCTCGCGCGGTCGGTGGATATCAGCTCGGACGGGCGGAGCGTGACCTTTCACCTCGACCCGCGCGCCCGTTTTTCCGACGGCTCGAAAGTCACGGCGCAGGATGTGGTGTGGACTTTTCATACCCTCATCTCGCAGGGCATGCCATTCTTCGCCAACTATTATGCGAGCGTTACAAGCGCCACGGCGACGGACCCGCGAACCGTGGTGTTCCGGCTGCGACCCGGCTCGGGGCGCGACATGGCCTCGGATTTGGGCGGGCTTTACGTGTTGCCCGAGCATTTCTGGAAGGGGCGGAATTTTTCCGATCCGTTATTCACCCCGCCCATTGGCTCCGGCCCCTACCGGATCAGCGATGTCCGTTTCGGGGAATCGATCACCTACACGCATGTGAAAAACTGGTGGGCGGAAGACCTGCCCGCGGACAAGGGATTTTACAATTTCGGCACCTACCGGGAGGTTTTTTTTCAGAGCGATTCGGTCGCGCTGCAAGCCTTCAAAGCGGGTGAGGTGGATGTCCGGATCGAACCCTCGGCCAAGCAATGGGCGACCGCCTACAGCTTCCCTGCCATTCGTGCCGGAGCGGTGAAGCTCGCCCTGCCGCCCGAGACTCTGCCCAAAGGCATCGCCGGATTTGTGATGAACATCCGCCGTCCGCAATTCGCCGATGCAAGGGTACGCCACGCGCTGACCCTGGCTTTCGATTTCCAATGGATGAACCGGGTCCTGTTCTATAATTCCTATATCCGCT
>JAJYAF010000258.1 GCA_021779655.1 Pseudomonadota bacterium | reverse complement strand
AGGCCGAGGGCGATGGCGACTGGGATGCCCGGCCGCTCGATGGGCGTGCCGCTGCCGAATTGCCCAGCGAATTGCGGCAATGGCCGGGCGAGGCCTTCTGGATCTATAGCGCCGGCGCTTTGCCGCGGCGCGGCCCGTGGCTGGACGAGGCGGCGCTGGCGAAGATCGTGAACAGGCTGAAGCGGCAGTATCACTACGTGATCCTGGACAGCCCGCCTCTACCCGCGGTTTCCGACGGGCTGGTGTTGGCCGGGCTTGCCAACATGGTGCTTTCGGTGGTGAGCGTGAAGAATACCGAGCGCCGGACCTTTGACTACCACACCGAATTGCTGGCGGCGCTGAAATGCCCGCACGGGCTCATCATCAACGGGGTGGAGCATGCGAATTACGCCGAGACGGAAGCCTATTTCATGGGGTTGAGCCTGCCTACGACGCGGTTTGCCGGATGGCGAGCCAAGGCGGGGGACCGGATCAGGGCGGCGGCGGAATGGCTGAATTCGGCGGCGGCGCGACGCGGCGTGAAACAACACCTTTAAGCGAAACGCTGCGCCGGGTTGTCGGCGCGGTGATGGAATCCGAGCTGATACCGGCGGCCCTGGGCGCGAAGCTGATTCGGTGCCTGGGCTACGATGCCACTTGAGCGCCTGCATCCTGGCGGGCGGATCGCTGCGTTCCAGGCAAGTGATTGGACGGGTCGTGCGGGTGATCACGGCTAGCCATGAGATTGGGCCGCCGGAGCAGCGCTGTGCGACCAATGCGAGCGCCAGGCCGATACGGATCGGCAAGGGCTGCTGGATCGGGGCCAATACGACGCTGCCGGCGGGCGCGGACGCGACAGATGGATGCGTGATTGCCGCCGGGGCGCTGACCGGGAAAAATACGCGCGAGGTAATGCGGTCCCGAAAGGCGGCACCAGCAACGCGTTCGCGCCTTCTGCGCCAGGTCGCGGTAGTAACCCGGATCGGCGGGTGGCAGATCCAGTTTTTCGCCGTATCGTGCGTTAGAAAAAGGCGTCGGAGCCAAAAGATGCTAGGTTTAGAACACGTTCTTGCCGAACATTACGAAAGCGGTCTTGAACAGGATCATGAAATCCATCACGAGCGACCAGTTTTCGATGTAGTAGATATCGTGCGCGACGCGCCGTTCGATCTGGTCGATTGTCTCGGTGGGGCCGCGGAAGCCGTTAACCTGCGCCCAGCCGGTGATGCCGGGCTTGACGCGGTGCCGGGCGGTGTATTCGCTCACGGCGTCGAAATACAGCACGCCGGCGGCGGTGGCTTCCGGCATATGCGGCCGGGGGCCGACCAGCGACATGTCGCCTTTCAGAACGTTGAGGAGCTGCGGCAACTCGTCCAGGCTGGTGGCGCGCAGCAGCCGGCCGAAGGCGAAGACTCGCGGGTCGTTGCGCACGGTAAGCTGGGTGTTGGGCCGAGGCGTGGCGTACATTGTGCGAAATTTCAGAATGAAGAATTCGCGGCCGCGATAGCCGATGCGCTTCTGCCGGAAGAAGATCGGGCCGTCACGGTCGGAAAGTGCCACGCCAAGCGCGCAGAGCAACAAAAGGGGAGCCGTGAACAGAATGAGGAGCAACGCGACCAGCCGGTCGGTGGCATGCTTGATGAGCAGCTCCGCCCGGTTTCGCGGGCAGTGGACGAGCGGGATGAGATCGAGTTCCGGGAAGCCTGTCTGCCGCAGCCAGGCACTGGAAATTTTTGGCAAGAAAAACGAGTCCGGCGTGACGTAGATGTTCACCGGATGCCGGCGCAATAATTGCATCATGCTGCCGATGCCGCCGGCCGTGACGGAGGGGGCGGTGATGATAACGCTGTCGATATCCTCTCGCCCGAACAAGGCGCGCAGCGAAGAGTCGGTTGCCACTGTTTCGGACATCAGGGCGCCTGCCGGATATATGCCGCTGATATGGATACCGGAACGCTTGCCGCCGATTTTCCGGATGATCGCATCGGCACTCGCATGGTCGCCGATGATGGCGACCGAATGGATGTAATTGCCGCGCCGGATGGTCGAACGGATGGCTTGGCCGATGACCACGCGCGAAAAAGAAAGACCGAACACTCCGACAACGAAACAAACTAGCATGCGGGTGTGTTCCGCCCGTTCAGCCGTGCCGGCAATGGTCATCGCCGTTAGCAATATGGCGCACAAAATGCCTAGGCGGAGCACGATCCGGCCACAGCTGCGGATCCCGGCGCGCAATGTCCGGATGTCGTAGAGTTGGCCACGCTGGCAGGTAAGATTGTAGATACCGCCGACGATCAGCGCGGATGCGAAATCCAGCACAGGAAAGCGCGAATCCTCGGCCGGAAAGGGGTGGACGCAAAAGGTGACGGCAGCGACGATCAGAAAATCGGCGGCAATGCAGGCGCCGATGAAAAGTTCAATCGGCAGCCCCTTGCCCGCATGTTCCGAGGAAACGCGATGTCGTACGGTATTCTGGTAGTCGCTGGCGACAAGCCTACCTATATTCATCGACACGTAAATGTCCCCTTGAATCGGGAACTTTTTAATTGAAATGAACCTGCTATTTAATATCTCTTTAAGGACGAGGGGCGGGGTATATTAACCCTTTTGATCCTACCTAGTTTGTCACACCGGCCGCCAAGAAACGCTCAGCCTACCCCTTATATCTAATTCCGCAACGAATCCGCATGGTTTAAGGTCTCTCCCTCATCTATCGCAAGAGGACAAAGCCATTAGCGCAACCTTTGATACGCATTCCGGCAGGGTATTCGAGGCCGAGCAGCCTGCCGGAATCCATGCGGATACTTATACCGCGCCGATTTTGCTGAACGGCCGCTTCGCCACGCAACCATTGACCGGGGTGCAGCGTTTCAGCCTGGAAATCACGGCGGAACTTGAATTGCTGCTGGGCGCCCGGCTACGCATTCTGACCCCGCGCGGCGGTACGAGCGTGCTGAAATCCGCGCGCGAATTCGGCAAAGCCGATGGGCATAAATGGGAACAGTTTGAGCTGCCGTGGGCGGCGAAAGGCGGCATGCTGATCAACCTTGGCAACACCGCGCCGCTCGTCCGCCGGAGACAGCTGCTGGTGATCCACGATGCGGGCGTGTTCGAAGCGCCCGAGGCTTACAGCCGGCAATTCCGCGGCTGGTACAGGGCGATGCAGTACTGGCTGGCGCGCAACGGTACCAGGATCGTAACCGTTTCGCTGGCGGCGCGCGGTGACATTGCCCGACATTTGCGGGTTTCTCCCGATAGGATCGGCGTGATTCCGGAGGGTGCTGACCATATGGACCGGGTAGCGCAGGATGATGGCTGCCTTGCCAGATTTGGGCTGGAGAAACGGCGCTACGTGCTGGCAGTTGGCAATCTGGCCGCGCACAAGAACCTGCGGGCGCTGTCCGCGCTGGCGGACATGCTGCCGGCACTCGGGCTCAAGCTGGCGATTGCCGGAAATTTGAAAGGCGGCGCCTATTCGAAGAACGGGCTGAGCGGGTTGCCGCAGCCGGCATGCTATCTGGGACGCGTTTCGGATGCGGCGCTAAAGGCATTGTATAGCCATGCCGCAGCGTATGTGTTTCCATCACGCTACGAAGGCTACGGATTACCGGCGGCGGAGGCGATGCGCTGCGGCTGCCCGGTGGTGGCATCCGACATTCTTGCGTTGCGCGAGACCTGCGGCGACGCCGCGTTGTTCGCTGATCCCGCTTCGCCGGGGGCATTCGCGCGGCAGGTTGCGCGCATCATCGGCGATGACACTCTGAGCGCAAGCCTGGCGGCAACGGGGCGCGCGCGCATGGCGGGACAGACCTGGCGCAAGGCCGCCGAGAAGCTGCTGACATATGTGGACAGCTGAAGGAATATTTTTTTATAGAAACCGACCCACCAGCACGGGCAAAAAACTTTTCTCATGCCGAGCCGCGGGTGTAGTCCGCGAAAATGGCATGGATACCGCCCTGCGTCGGCAGGCCTGCCAGCAGCTTTTCCCTGATCAGCGTTTGCCGTAGGCCCTGATGTACTGCACCTGCATCACCTGCGGCGAGGTGAGCTTGTCGATCGGCCATCCGCCGCCCAAAGCGAGATCGACGATCACCGACATTGGCTGGCGGAACGCAGGCAAGGTCGGCGTGCTCCAGTAGGCGATGCGGTTGAAATAAAAAGTGGTCGTGTCCGGTTCGATCAGAATGCCGAAATCGTTGAACTGGCTTGCTAGGATGCCTTTCGGCACGGTAACCAGATGGCCGAGGCCGAGATCGTCCCGGTTATCGCGCCAGACATGTTCGGTGGAGCGGTAATTGGACGGGAAGCCGCCATAGAATTC
>JAJYAF010000257.1 GCA_021779655.1 Pseudomonadota bacterium | reverse complement strand
ACGACGACGCGCTTGATTTTGAATTTATCATGCAGCGGCTTGAGCGCGACGACCATCTGGATGGTTGAGCAATTGGGATTGGCGATGATGTTGCGCTTGGAAAATTGCGCGATCGCGTCACCATTCACCTCCGGCACCACCAGTGGAATATCCGGGTCCATCCGGAACTGGCTGGTATTGTCGATAACAACGCATCCAGCGGCGGCGGCACGCGGCGCATGCAGCGCGGAAACCGCCGCTCCGGGCGAGAACAAGGCGATGTCCCAGCCGGTGAAGTCGAACTTCTCCAGGCTCCTCACCGTGAGCACGCGGTCTTCGCCGAAGGATATCGGTGTCCCGGCGGAGCGGCCGGAGGCGAGCGCGGCGATGTCGGCGATGGGAAAGCGGCGCTCCGACAGGGTTTTGAGGATTTCCCTCCCAACCGCGCCCGTGGCACCAACAACCGCAACTCTGAACGACATGACGACAACTCCGGCTCAACCGGGCGAAACGCCCTGATCCGGTCGGGTTAGGCTTAAAGCCCCGCCGAGGCAAGATGAATCGAAAGACCCCTGCCCTGCCGCCGGCACCACGGACACCCAAGCGCGCCACACCTTCAAGCGCGCCATTTTCCGTTGATCATCGTGATGATCGCCCGCTTGCCGTTCGCATAGGTCACGATATCGGAATGCGACCAAGAGCCTGGTCCGCGCACCCAATCCGGATGCAGCGCGCCATGCGTGCCGGCCTGATACACACCATCCACAATGCGGGGCGAATGGCTGTGCCCGATATTCGCCTTGCGACCCAGCTTGGAAAGACTGGCGGCACTTCCACGGCTGCCGTTCGGTCCCCGGTCGCCGTGCAGACCGCATTCGATTCCGCCGCCGACCTCAGCGCAGATGAGGAAGCTTTCCTCCGGCGCGAGAAAGCGGTCTTTAAGCGCGGCCTCGCCCGCCACTTCGCGGATGGCCTCAGCGAGATAGACAGGGCGCCTGCCTGCCGCAAGGTTGGCATATACCCGCGCATTGAGTGCGAACCAAAGGCGCACATTGCGCGGATCATCGCGGCCATCCTGCTCCTGCAACCAGCGCGCCAGATGATGATGATGGTTGCTGTCCACGATCACGCTTTCGCACCAGGGACGGCGGGCGCGGTTGAGGAAATCGTTCACGGCCTCGATCTCCGCCGCCACGTTCGCCTGCTGGCGGACGAAGCGATGGAACACAATGTGCGGATTTTTTATGTCATGATGCGAACAGCCATGAAAATGCAGCACGTCGTGTAGGAACTGGTAGCGCGGACCTAGCGCGTCCAGCATGCCGCCGAAACCAAAAGCAAGTTTATCGACCCAGGACACGCTTTCCGCTACATGAATGTCCCCCCAGGTGAACGCGGTGGCCTCGGCTTACCGAGGCATTGCTTACGAACAGGTCGAGATCATAAAACGCGCCTTCGCCGTTGGCATTGATCTGGCGGGCAAACCAGTCGCCATCCGCATCAACCTCAACCAGTAGGGCGCCGTAACAATGATGGAATTCCGCCACCAGACCGGCTTTGCGGCGGTTGTAGTTGCACCGGGTCACGGCGCCGGTAGTGTAGTTGAACTTGGCACGTTCGTCCACACTGGAGGCGACGGTTTCCAGCGCCAGCCTGGTATGCGGAAAAATGCAGCTGGCGTGACCCGGGAAATTGTCAAGACCGTAAAGCGGCCGGCCAATGGCGGGGCTGATATCCATATCGCCGCACCATACGAGGCCGGACGTGACCTCCATCCGCCGGTCCGATAGATAGGGATCAAGAGCCGGGTCCCAGCCTGGCTGCGGCCCCCTGCTGAATTTCTTTCCGTTCCTTCTTCCCTTGTCCCCATCCTTGGCCGATCGAGCTTTGCTGTAAATAAAACGGCTCACATGGATTTGCGCGCCGATGGTATCGGCAAAAACCCGCAGGTTTTCCCAGAATGCCTCGTGTAACTTCGTGTCGTTCTGGGCACAGGTGAAAAGGTAGCGGCGCACGCCTGCGGCGGTTGCACTCGGATTACCCGCATGACCACGCAATGTATCGGGCGCGCGCAACAATTCCGCTGCTCCTACCGGCTCGATCGGCATTACGCATCCTTGCGAAGGAAAAGCTGTTCTTCAGCGATTCTGCGCCGCAACAGCCCGGCCATGATTTCGCCGTTGGCATGATCCCAGCATTCAAACTGCTTGGCAGCCAGCATGAACTTTCCCTGATTGAGCAACCGCAACAGCGTAGAATTGCGGAAATTCCCTGCCCCTACATTGTAGATGAAATCCTCGATCGCCGCGCGCTCATGCTGCGTTAGCGGCATCTTGATAGCGCTTGCGACCGATTCAAATGCCTCGCGCATGTCGCGCTCCGCAAGCCGCATCGCCTCCGCCTCGGTAATCGGCTTGGTCAGCGGTGTTATTTTCATCCCTTGCCAATCCCGCGTAGAGCCATAGCCGATTGTCCAGGGCTCGTCGCCCGTAGCCGGATCTGGATATGGCTCGGCCCTAAATCCCTCAAATTCCTTCAGTAAGCCTGCGGCAATTTCATCGGCGCTATCGTCCGGCATCGTGTAATGCCTCCAAAGCGAGTTGCAGTATCGCTGGCGCCCGTCTCGCCTCCTCACGCACAAATAAAAGCGCGTTGCATTTTACGCTGTCTTCGATCATCGCAAGCAAATCTCCGCAGAAAAAACGAGTTTCGGGAATGTCTCCCGCAGGCGCGAAGCGCAATTACGGCCTGGCCGTGTTCGTTCGGCGTTCAGCAAAACAATGACATAACATTCAGTTATTGCCGGCCTTCCATGCTTGAACGGCTGACTGCAAAGTGTTCCTGCAATCATTGGCCGCCGCCTGGGTCATGACATCGTGATCGCGCAGCTGTTCCACATAGGTGGCCACCTTGCTGCCCGCGTGCGGGTCCGTGGCCTCGATGTGCGGGACGGCGAGCATCTCCGGCGATCCCTCACAGCTTTGCAGCGCCGGCGGCCAGTCCCAACGCACATAGCGCAGTTGGGTCTGCACCAATGGGGCGGGCGGAGAGGCGGCGCAGGAAGTCAGCGCCGCCAGGCAGGCGGCAATGCCGATAAACTTCACGTTCATGGAAATTCCTTTGCCAATATTGGTGGAATTGGTCCGTCCTGCCCCGGCAGCTGGCTTTCCTGCTGGATATTGGCCAAGGAAGCCGACACCGCCGACTGCTCTTCCGCCGCCTGTTGCGCGGCTTGCCGGCGCGCTTCCGCAAGGCTTGCCTCCGCCGCGTCCGCAGCCGCCTGGGCGCGGCTCTGCGCGGCCGCTGTGGCCTCGTTGACCTTTGCGGTAAGCGTGGCCGCCTCCGCCTGGCATTGCGCCTCTACGGCCGCCGCACGCTGCACGGCGGCGTCATAGCGGAAGCGCTCCACGGTCAATAGAGCAAAAAGCAACGCGGCAATCGCCCATGGGCCTACTTTCAAGCCGATCTTGAACCAATTCATGACGCAACGAGCGCGAACGCCCCTCCCACAACTGCTCCGGTGAAAACTTCTCCCCATTCCGCGCCGCTCGCGAAACGCGGTATGGCCGGCAACGGAAGCCGCGCCAGCGCATAAGCCGGCGCGAATAACAGCCCGCCGGCAAGCATGACCGCAGCGCCGTGCCAGCCAGCCAGAACGCCGGCCACGATCGCCGCCGGCGACATGCACAGAACGCCGCACTCCGCCATGCCCAGCATGTCATATGGCAGCGTGTTCGGTTTGAGGCGCAGCGCTCCTGGCAACCATCGCTTCCAGCTGGGTTCGGTCGAGACGCCTGAGCCCATGCCCTGGAACGGTCCCCAGCCGCCGATGATGACGCCCAAGAACAATGCCGGCACGGCCGCAAGGCCATAAAGACCGAACCGCCAGCAAAGGATTGCGCCGAGCACCGCGCGAATCGCTCTCGCGAAATCCGTTCCAAGGCTGAATCCGGTCAGCGCGGTCAGCGCCCCGCCGCCCAGCCGCCACAACACGGCGCCGAGCAGCGCGCAGCAAATCATAAATGTCATGCTATGGTCCTTGTCCAAAACTCCCGGCGCGGCCCTGGCTCAAATTGTAAAGCCCCGACACCGCACCCAATCCAATGCCGAATCCCTCGGCATTGAACGGATGATTCGGAAAAATGGTGGAATAGACGGCGCCCCAGCAGAGCACCGCCATTCCTGCAATGAATCCCAACGCCGCCTCGTCGGGAATCCATTCTCCATCCTTGGTTCTGCGATAGAACAAGCCCGACAAAAACCCGGACGCTATGGGCGGCGTCCGGGGCTGGGCCTCATTGGCGCTCATAGATGCTTCTGAAACCACGCCTTGAT
>JAJYAF010000256.1 GCA_021779655.1 Pseudomonadota bacterium | reverse complement strand
GGCCTCACGGTTGGCGGCACCGCCACTTAAGAGCGCTCCAATGGATCAGCCAGGCCCAGCGACCGAAACACGGCCAAACCTCGCCCCGGCCGTCTCGCGCCGCGCGGTTGTCGATCTCGGCTCCAATTCCGTCCGGCTCGTGGTCTTTGAGGGCGATGCCCGCAATCCGGTCCAGATATTCAACGAGAAGGCCATTTTGCGCCTGGCCAAGGGGATGACCCGCACCGGCCAGATGGACGGCGCGGCGATGGATCAGGCGGAAATCGTTCTGCGCCGCTATAGCGCGATCGTTCGCGCCATGGGGGCGTATCCTTTCGAGATCCTCGCCACCTCGGCGGTGCGCGATGCGGAGAACGGGCCGGAATTCGTCCACCGCTTGCAGGCCCAGCTTCATGGCGTGAAGATCAACGTGCTTTCGGGCCATGAGGAAGCCCAGCTTTCCGCCGAAGGCGTGCTGACCGGCATTCCCGGCGCCGATGGCGTGCTCGCCGATCTCGGCGGCGGCTCGCTGGAAATCGTGCGCCTGGATGCGGGGCGGATCGGCGAGACCCGGACCCTTCCCGTCGGCGTCATCCGCCTTTCGGACCGCTCCGGCGGCGATCCGCTGAAAGCCCGCGCCATCGTCACCGCCGCCCTGGAGGAAGCCCCGTTCCTGGCGGAGGCCGCCGGGCGGGACCTTTATCTATCCGGCGGCGCGTTCCGGGCGCTCGCCCGCATCCACATCATGCAAACCGGCTACCCGCTCAGCATGGTGCACCACTACACCATCGGGCGCGAGGAAGCGCGCGACCTTGCCGGTGTCATCGGCGAAGCCGGCCGCAAGCTGATCGAGCGCATGCCCGGCGTCCCGCGCCGCCGGATCGAGGATCTGCCTTTCGCCGCCCTGATCCTGCGCCGGCTGCTGCGCTCTTCCGGTGCCAGCCGCGTGGTTTTCTCCGCCAACGGCCTGCGGGAGGGCTGGTTCGCCCGCCTGCTGCCGCCGGAGATCCGCGCGCAGGACCCGCTGCTCGCCGCCGGCCGCGACCTCACGCGCGGCATTCTGCGCGATGCCCGGTTGCCGCCCGCCCTTATCGCCTGGACCAATCCGCTGTTTCCGGCCGAAACCGGCGCGCAGCGCCGGCTGCGGGAGGCCGCCTGCTGGCTGTCCGATATCGGCACGCATGAGCACCCCGAATACCGGGCGGAGCAAGCTTTTCTGCGTGTCCTGCGGCAGCCCGGCATCGGCCTGGATCACCACGCCCGCGCTTTTCTCGCGCTCGCGCTGGCGCTGCGCTACGAGGCCCCGCCCGATAGCGCGTTCCTCGGCCCGGCGCGCTTCCTGCTCGATCTCCCCGCCGCCCGCCGTGCCGAAACGCTGGGCGTGGCGCTGCGGCTTGCCTACACGCTATCCGCCGGCACGCCGGCGCTGCTGGCCGGCACGCAGCTTGCCATGGCGCCGGGGCGTCCCGTTGCGCCGGGGCGCCTCATTCTCGGCCTTTCGGAAGCCACCGGCGTTTTCGCCGGCGAGGCCGTGCTCCGCCGCCTCGACCGCCTGGCGCAGATGCTGGGCCTGGAGGCGGAGACCGAAAGGCTGGTATAGGGCTCATTCCTCCGCCAGAATGTCGCCGATATGCGTGCCGTAGCCCGAAGGCCGGTAGAACAGGATGCCGATCACCAGCCCGCCGATGCCGACGATCTTCGTGGTGAGGTTATAGCCGGTGATGGCGTAAATCCCCAGCGCGAACAGCGCCAGCGCGCTCAAGGCGGGAAATACCACATAGCCGAGCCATGTCCCGATGGAGGTCCGGAAGCTGTCCCGATACATGAAGGCGCAGACGAGCCCGGCCAGCCCGTAATAATAACAGACCTGTACCGCGATGGCGTTCACGGAATCGCTCAGGATCGTTCCGATCGACGGCATGAAGCTCGATACGAAAATCATGATCAGCCCGATCACCAGCAGCAGGTACATCGTCCGCACGGGCGTCAGCGTCCGCTCCTGCACCACGCCGAACGCCGTCGGCAGCGCCCGGTCCCGGCCCATCGCGAACAAGGTCCGCGAAAACTGCAGCATGGTGGTCTCCAGCGTCGCCACGCTGGATAGAATCAGCGCCAGCGCCGCCGCCAGCCCGCCCGTGCGCCCCAGCCCCGCCTGCACGGCCACATGATAGATCAAATTGTCGCTGAATCCGGAGGCATCCGAAATCTTGAACATCATCAGCGCGGCGACCGTGAACGCGACGAAGGCGGCGATGGTCACGAACACGCTCAGAAACCCGCCATTGCCGGCCGCGTTGGGAGGACGGCCCTTCGTCTCCTCGCCGAGATTCGCCGTCACGTCCCAGCCCCAATACAGAAACACCACGATCAGCGCCGAACTCGCGAACGTGCCCGCCGGATAATGGAAGCCGAACCACGACCACGAGAACGGATTAGCGGGCCTGCCGGTGGCGTGCACGAAGGCGGCGATCGAAATGACCGCCAGGATCAGCAGCTCGATCGAGCTCATGATAACCTGGATCTTGCTGGTAAGCTCGATGCCGGCGATCAGCACCAGCGCGATCACGACGAACCAGCCGGCGCCGATCGTGGTGGTGGCAAGCACATTCGTCGCCAGGGTCGGGTCGAGGAGTTGCAGCGTCGCCGTGCCGAGCGGGACGCTGCCCGTTACCATGAACACCATCGAGGCGATCAGCAGCGCCCAGCCGGAAAAAAAGCCGAAGAACTTGCCGAATCCGCGCTTCGTCCACTCATACGCGGCGCCGGCATCGGTCATCTTCAGGTTCAGCCCCTTATAGGCCACCGCGATTCCCAGCATGGGAATGGCGAAAATGATCAGCGCGTTGGGTGAAACGCTTCCCGCCGCGCCGACCCGCCGGGCGATCGCCACAGCGATCGAAAATCCCGGCGCGCTCCCCGCGATGCCCATGATGATCGATTCGAAAAACGACAGCGATTCCGCCTTCAGTTTGATTTCAGCCATTCCCTTGCCTCCTTGCTTTTTCAGTCGATGTTGCGTTTGCCGGATTTATTGCCGCTCCCCGAATATTCCCCGTCCAGCGTGAGCAGGGGACCGTACAGATCCGGCCTCCGGTCGCGGAAGACGCCCCAGGAGGCGCGGCGATGGGCGATCGCGTCGAGATCGAAACGCGCGATCAGCACGGTTTCCCCGGTGCGGCCGGCCTCGGCGACCTTGCCGCCGGTTTCGTCGGCGATGAAGGAGGAGCCATAGAAGGTGATGGCGGTATCGCGCGCGCCCGGCTCCGTGCCGACACGGTTGGAGGCGATGAGCGGGGTGAGATTGGCCGCCGCGTGCCCCTGCATGGTACGTTGCCAGTGATCGCGGGAATCGAGCGTGGGGTCCTGCGGCTCGGAGCCAATGGCGGTGGGAAAGAAGAGCAGTTCCGCGCCCCGCAGCGCCATGATGCGCGCGGTTTCCGGAAACCACTGATCCCAGCAGATGCCCACGCCGATCCGCGCGTGGCGGGTATCCCAGACCGCGAACCCGGTATCGCCGGGGGAGAAAAAGAATTTCTCGTAATAGCCCGGCCCGTCGGGAATATGGGATTTGCGGTAGAAGCCAAGGTTGCGGCCATCCGCGTCCAGGATCGCCACCGTATTGAAGAACGCCTGCCCGGCCCGCTCGAACACGGAGATGGGCAGCACGACGCCAAGCTCCCTGGCGATTTTGCTGAAATGCGCGATGGCGGCGTTTTCAGCGAGCGGTCTGGCCAGATGAAAATGGCTATGCAGCGGGTCCTGGCAGAAATAGGACGTTTCGAATAATTCCTGGAGCAGGATGATTTGGGCGCCGCGCGACGCGGCTTCGCGCACCAGTCTCTCCGCGCGCGCGATATTGCCGGCGGAATCGGCCAGGCAGGACATCTGTGTCGCCGCGACCGTGACGTTTCTCATTCGAAACCTTCAGGCATTCTGCAAATACGCATCGATTTCGACATCCGAGATGCGCCGTCGGAATTCGCCGATTTCCTGCCGCTTGCAGGCAGCGAAACATTGCTGGAACGCCGTTCCGAAAATCCGCGCCATATGCGGCGAATTCGCAAAACGATCCAGAGCGCTCGACCAGGCGATGGGAAGCGACGGCACATGCGCGCCGCGTTTCACGCCGATCGTCTCCGGCCCGGGATCGGCCCGGTTTTCGATCCCATGCAGCGCGGTGCCAAGCAGCGCCGCGAAGGCGAGGTAGGGGTTGCAGTCGGCGCCGGCGACCCGGTGTTCGATGCGCGCGGCGCTCGGCTCCCCGGTTATCACGCGCAGCGCCGCCATGCGGTTGTCATGCCCCCAATCGCCATAGGTCGGCGCATGGACGCCGGGCGCGAAGCGGCG
>JAJYAF010000255.1 GCA_021779655.1 Pseudomonadota bacterium | reverse complement strand
CCGTTCCTCGCCCTCTCGAAGTATGACCTGGTCACCCTGGTCCTGGCCCAGGCGGCGCAGATCGGCACGTTGACGGCGCCATCTCCCACGCCATGGCGGGCGCGGCTGCGCCAGCCGGCGGCATAAGGCGCTATTCCTTGACCCCGCCCGCCATCGCGCCGCTGACCAGATAGGAGCGGACAAAAAACGTGAACACCAGCACCGGCAGCAGCACCAGCACGCCGGCAGCGGCGATCTTGCCCCACTCCCAGCCGGCGTATTGCATGAAATTGACGATCGCGACCGGGGCCGTCATGGCATGGGTCCGCGTCAGGATCAGGGCGAAGAAGAAATCGTTCCACGACATGATGAAACACAGGATGCCGGTGGCCGCCACCCCGGGCGCCGCCAGCGGCAGGGTGACGCGCAGGAAGGTGGACCACACCCCGGCGCCATCGATCCAGGCGGCTTCCTCCAGCGCGGCCGGGACGGCGGCGAAGAACCCGCGCATGGTCCAGATCACCAGGGCCAGGTTGAACGTCAGATAGACGATGATCAGGCCGGGGATCGTGTCGATCAGGCCGATATCGCTGAACACCAGGAAGAACGGGATGGTGAAGGCGACCGGCGGGGCCATCCGCGTGACCAGAACCCACATCGCGATCCGCCCGCGGGCGCGGAAGGGATGCCGCGCCAGCGCGTACGCGGCCGGCACGCCGAACAGCAGCGAGAGCAGCGTCGATCCTGCGCTGGCCAACAGGCTGTTGGCGAACGAGGCGGGGAAGCCGCCGGCGGCCAGCGCGCGGTAATTGGCCAGCGTCGGGATGAACACCGGATCCGCGCCGAGGGCCGCACCGTGCGGCCGGAACGACATCTGCACCAGCCACAGCACCGGCGACAGCACCGCCAGCAGCAGCGCCGCCGCGGCGCCCTGCGTGATGCCCCGTCGCCATCCGCGGCGAGGCGCGCTACGCATCCTCCACCCCGCCCGCGCCCAGCCGCGCGATCAGCAGGCTGAGCCCGAACACGCCCGCCACCATCAGCGTGGCAATCGCCGCACCGTAGCCCCAATAGGCGAAATTGAACGTCTGGATGAACGCGTAGTAGTTGGTGACCTCGGTCACCCGGCCCGGCCCGCCATTGGTCAGCACGTAGATCAGCGGGAACGCCTTGATGCTGTCGATCAGGCGGAACAGCACCGCGACGGTCAGCGCCGGGCGGATATAGGGCAGACGCACATACCAGAACATCTGCCACGCGCCGGCGCCGTCGATCCGCGCCGCCTCCAGCGGTTCGTTCGGCATCATCTGCAACGCGGCCAGCACCATCAGCAGGGTGAAGGGAAACCACTCCCATGTATCCGCCAGCGCGATCGCCGGCAGCGCCCAGACGGGGCTGGTGATCAGCGCGCCCGGGCGCAGGCCGAACGCGCCCAGCATCGCATAGACCGGGCTGACGTCGGGCGTGTAGAGGACCTTCCAGATGATCGCGACCACGATCGGCGGCAGCACCATCGGCACTAGGAAGCCGGTGCGCAGCGCGCTCATGAACCGCGACTCGCTGTTCAGCAGCAGCGCGAGCGCGACCCCCAGCAGCGTCTGCAAGCCGACGGTGATCGCCGACAGCTCCAGCTGCAGCCACACGGAATGATCGAAACTGCCGGTGAACAGCGCCTGGCGATAGTTGGCGAACGGAGCAGAGAAATCGAGACCGCTGCCGGGACGGATCGGGGTGAGCGGGGTCAGGCTGGTGACCACCAGATAGAGCGCCGGCCCGATCGTGACGACCGCCAGCACCGCCAGGGCGGGTAGCAGCCCCAAGGTGAACGCGCGCCGCCGCTCAAGCGACCAGGCGGTGGAACCGGCGGCCACCGTCCGCGATCAGAGCTTCACGCCGGCGCGGCGCAGCTGCACGATGGAATTCCGCTGCGCCGCGGCCATCGCCTGCTGCGCGGTTTTCTCTCCCGAAACGATGCCCTGGATCGCGATGTCGATCTGGCGATCGACCTCCGGGTACGGCGGTACGGTACGATACGCCATATAGCCCTTGGCGGCGAGATCGACGGTATCGAGATACATCTTCGCCACGTCGAACCCGTTGAGGGTCAGCTTGCTGCGGAACTCGGGCAGTTCCACGATCGAGCGGCGGGTGACCGAGCTCCAGCCGTGCTCGCGGAACATCCGCAGCAGCAGCTGCCGCGACATCGCCCAGGTGATGAACCGCCAGGCGGCATCCTTGTTGCGCGAGCCGGCGGGGATGCCCCAGCCAGTGGGCGCGACCTGCGGGAAGCGGCCGGCGGGTCCCGCGGGAAACAGCGAGAACCCGCAGGTCTGCGTCACCTTGCTGCCGGGCTGGGCCATCTGCGTGACGAAGGCCTCGTTCTCGGTGGCATAGTTCACCGTGCCGCTTTTCAGCGCGGCCACGACTTCGTCATAAGTATAGGACAGCGCGCCCCGCGGGCCGAATTTACGCAGCAGATCGCTGAAGAATCCGGCGGCCTCGACCGCGGCCGGCGTGTCCAGGACCGGCATCAGATCATGCGGGGGGTTGCGGAAGATATTGGCCCCGAAGCCTTGCAGGTAGCCCGGGAAGGTCCAGCCGTAATGGTTCTCGGTCAGGAAGCCGGGGACGCCGTCCTTGCCGTTCACCGCCGCCAGCATCTTCGGCATCTCGGCGAAACTGTCGGGCATGGCGAAGCCGGCCTTGCGTATCAGATCGTAGCGCGCGGCGCCGCCCATCATCACGTCGGCGATCCAGGGAATCGCGCAGAGCTGGCCTGCCGCGTTGCGGAACGCAGTGGTGGTGCCGGGGAAGAAATCGGCCGCGTTCCAGTCCGCCGGGGTAAGCTTCGGGTTGGCGATGAAGCCGTCGAGCGGCAGCACCCAGCCCGCGCCGATCCACTGGCCGATGAAAATGAAGGTGACGTTCACCACGTCGTAGGCATCGCTTCTGGTGGCGAGCGCCAGGCCCATGCGCTGGTTGTAGATCGGGAACGACGGGGTCGTGTAGATGACGCGCGCGCCGGTTTCCTCTTCGAACTCGGGGATGTATTTGGCCAGCAGCAGCGGATAGGGCGCGCTCCAGCACGAGATGTTGAGCGTGACGCCCTTGAGCGGCTTGGTTCCGCCCGCCGCCGGTGCCTTGCCGGAGAGTGCCAGAAGCCCGCCCGCCGCCGTCCCCGCCGCCAGAACTTGTCGCCGTCCGATCGTGCTGCCCATCGCCTCGCTCCCGGTTGCGGGCCGCGTTGTGCCGGGCCCGTTCATTGATAGAATAGTACCATCGGCCGCGCGGGGCTGCAAACGGCGCGCAACCTTCGGGAGCACCAGCATCATGTCCGGAACCGATCTGGCGGCGCGCCTGAGCGCGCAACTCGGCGATGCGGCGATCGCGCGGGAACTGGCGGCGATCGTCGCGGCCGACACACTCGACTGGACCGCGCCCGTGATCGCGGTGCCGCGGATCCAGACCGTCCTCGGCTTCACCTTCGGCAACCGCATGGAAGCGAACGGCAACCGCGCTCCGGGGCCGGTGAACCAGGCGCTGGCGGCCATCGCGGCACGGCTGGCCGGGGAGAGCGGAGCGCCGGTGATCGCGCAATGGGAAGTGGCCGAGCCGACGGCGGCTTTGCTGGCCGAGGGGCGCGTGCAGCCGATCTTCCCCGGGCGAGACGGGCGCGGCGAGCCGGTGTATCTGAGCACGCTGGGCGTGCTGGAGGCGCTCGCCCGGACCACGCCGCCGGCGCGGCTCGGGATTGTCGGGGTGGTTGCTTTTGCCGACCATCTGCCGCGCTGCGTGGCAACCGCGCGGCGGCTGGGCTTCGACGCCTATGCGCCGGCGGGGATTGCCATGCCGACGGAATACGATCCGCTATCCGGGCAGGCCTGGTGCCGCAGCCGGCTGGTCTATCTGGTGCATGACATGATGCTCCGCCTGACCGAGCGGCGCGCGGCGATGCTGGGCGGGTGATCGATCGCCTGACCGACGCCGATGGATATGATGAATTGGAAGAGTCTGCGTTTCGGGCGGCCAGTATCAGATACTTGCGGCGTGACTCGAACCCACGGCATGATCGAACCCGGCCAACCCCCGGGTCCGCCCATGCCCAGCCCGCTCCGCTTCCTGCCGCTGATCCTGCTCGCGCTGCTTGCCGGCTGCGCGGGCGGCGGGGCAGGGCGGCCAATGCAGGGGCGCTATGTCGGCAGCCCCGCCCATCTCGCCTGCGTGCCCTATGCGCGCGCGCTCTCCGGCCTCGATCTGCACGGCGATGCCGGCACCTGGTGGCGTGACGCCGCCGGGCGCTACCGGCGGAGCGCCCGCCCGATGCCCGGCAGCGTGCTGGTCTTCCGCGCCACCGCCCGCCTGCCGCAAGGCCATGTCG
>JAJYAF010000005.1 GCA_021779655.1 Pseudomonadota bacterium | reverse complement strand
GCCATCCTCCGTTGCCGGCAACATCTTGATCATCGTGTTGGTCGGCTCAATCATTTGCGAATACGGAATATAGCTGCCCCCGGCGGCGATAGCGGTCTGCCGGACCTTGTCGACATATTGCTTCATTGGCCACCTCTTTGAGTCGTTGTTATCGGATAAGGAAGTGCTGGCAGGTGAATTGAGCCACGGTGCGCATCGAAGCCGCGCCACAGCGGCTTCGGCTGCCAGATGCCAGCACATGTCGTGCTGGCGCCAGCCGGCCCTGGTTTGGGATCAGGTCAGCTTCTGGGCGGTGAGATCATAGGTTACCGGGTAAGCAGAGCCGTCCGTACCGTCAGCCAGGACCGGAATGAATTTCCACTCGATCTTGATGAAGTTGAAGCTGAGGGACTCGTGCGGACGATCGCCGCCGCTGGAGAGGTTAAACGAGGTGACTGCAACGTCTGTCAGGGTAGCAGTCAGATATGTCTTGGCACCACTTTCATCCGTGCGAACGAAAGACAGGGTGACGCCGGCCTTGCTGTGGGAGCTGAAGGCTTCTTTCAAAAGGCCGCCGGAAGCATTGTCGAGTTCCTTGGTCACGGTAACTTCGCTCACGCTCGGCGTGCTAGATTCGCGGTTGCCGCCCTTGCCAAGGGTGGTGCTGACCGCGCGGCCGGTACCCCAGGTCAGAGACGTGACTTCTATCTGGTCCTTGAACCCTTCCGTGGTTACGTTACCCTTCACATCGGGACTGGTAAATTTCATGTAGATAGGCATTGGGTTGCTCCTTAAAGGATTTTTACGGATATTTTAGATGAATCGTTTCAGGTGAGCTGGTAGCTGAATGCCCCCCCGGGGCTGATACCGACCGATATGTTGTCTATCCCCTCGCCCGCGGCCATGCGGGCCAGAACCTCGGCGGAAAGTTCCGGCAGCAGCGAGCGCGAGAGAATATTTTCCACGTTGCGCGCGCCAGAGGAGGATTCCTTGCAGCGCGCGGCGATGGTCTCCACCAGTTCCGGCGCATAGGTGAAGCGGGCCTTGTAGGCGTCCTTCACGCGGTTTGAAATTTTATTGAGTTGCAGCCGCACGATCTGGCGGATCACCGCGTCCGATAGCGGGAAGTAGGGCACCAGGGTCACGCGGCCGAGGAAGGCGGGCTTGAAATATTTCATCAGCTCCGGGCGCAGCGCCTCGGCCAGTCCGGCCGCGTCCGGCGCGGTCTCGGGGTCGGCGAACAGCTTCTCGATCAGCTCCGTGCCCGCGTTCGATGTCATGATGATGACGGTGTTCTTGAAGTCGATATCCCGGCCTTCGCCGTCCTTCATGTTGCCCTTGTCGAACACCTGGAAGAATACGTCCTGCACGCCCGGATGCGCCTTCTCCATCTCGTCGAGCAGGATGACGGAATAGGGCCGGCGGCGCACGGCTTCCGTCAGGATGCCGCCCTCGCCATAGCCGACATAGCCGGGCGGGCTGCCCATCAGCAGCGAGACCTTATGTTCTTCCTTGAACTCGGTCATGTTGATGGTGGTCATGTTCTGCTCGCCGCCATAAAGCAGGTTGGCGAGTGTCAGCGCGGTCTCGGTCTTCCCTGTGCCGGATGTGCCCACCATCAGGAACACACCGATCGGCTTGCGTGGATCGGTGAGCTTCGCGCGGCTGGTGCGGATCGCCTGTGCCACCGCCTCCATCGCATGCGGCTGGCCGACGACGCGCTCTTCCATCGCATCTTTCAGATTCAAAACGACATTGATTTCATCAGACTGCATGCGGCCGGCGGGAATGCCGGTCCAGCTTTCCACGATCTCAGCCACCGCCTGCCCGTCCACCACCGGAAAGATCAGCGGCGTCTCACCCTGCAATGTCCGCAAATCTTCATGCAGCTTGTTGAGCTGGTCCCGCAACGCGGTCTTGTTCTCGTCATTCTCCCCATCCTCGATCTTCAGGCGGACGGCGCTGATTTCGGAAGCGAGCTTTTTTTCCTCGGCGAAGCGCGTCTCGAGCGTCGCCAGCGCTTCCTGCAGCTTCTCTTTTTCTTCCGTCAATTCGGCGAGGCGCGCCGCATGCTCGCCGCCCGCCGCCATCTCGCGCCGGAGAATCGACATTTCTGTATCGATCAGTTCGATCCGTCGCTGCTTGTCCTCGATGGGGGCGGGGATCGCGGCCTGGCTCATCGCCACGCGCGCGCAGGCCGTGTCGATCAGGCTGATTGCCTTGTCCGGCAACTGGCGGCTGGGGATGAAGCGCGCGGAAAGGCGCACCGCTTCGGAAATCGCCTCGTCCAGAATCCGGGTTTTGTGGTGTTTCTCCAGCGTGCCGGTGAGGCCGCGGATCATCGCGATGGCCATCGGCTCGGAGGGCTCCTCCACCTTCACCACCTGGAAGCGCCTTGTCAGCGCCGCGTCCTTTTCAAAATATTTCTTGTATTCAGCCCAGGTGGTCGCCGCGACGGTACGCAGTTCGCCGCGTGCCAGAGCGGGCTTCAGGAGATTGGCGGCGTCGTTCTGTCCGGCCTGGCCTCCGGCGCCGATCAGCGTATGCGCCTCGTCGATGAACAGGATGATCGGCTTCGGACTCGCCTTGACCTCGTCGATCACGGATTTAAGCCGCTGCTCGAACTCGCCCTTCATGCCCGCGCCGGCTTGCAGCAAGGCAAGATCGAGCGTGCGGAGCGTGACATTTTTCATCGCGTCGGGCACTTCGCCGGCGGCGATCTTCAGCGCGAGCCCCTCGACCACGGCGGTTTTGCCAACGCCCGCCTCGCCCGTGAGGATCGGGTTGTTCTGGCGGCGGCGGGTGAGAATGTCGATCGCCTGGCGGATTTCGAACTCGCGGCCGAGGATCGGGTCGATCCTGCCGTCCCGCGCGCGCGCGGTGAGGTCGTAGGTATAAAGATCCAGCGCGCCATTGCCCGCCGGGCGGGGCACGCCATTTTCATCCGTTGCGGAAGCCGCGCCATCGGCCGCCACCGGGGTGCCGGCTTCGGCGCTGCCCGAGGTGATGGTGGCGAGGTCGCGCTTCAGCACATCCGGCTGGATTTTCACTAACTGGCCGGAGGCTTCGCGCGCGCGGCGCGCCAGCGTTTCATCGGCCAGCAAGGCGAGCAGCACATGGCCGGAACGAACCCGCGCCAGCCCATGCTCGATGGAGGCGAGCAGCCAGGCCTGCTTGGCGGTGTCCACCACGTCCGGGGCAAGGCCGGGCGCGCGGGAATTGCCGGTCTTCAGCTTGTCGAGCGCCTTGTTCAAATCCGCGAGAAAGCGGCCATGGTCGATATCGTATTGCCGGAAGATCGCGGCGAAATCCGTATCGGTTCCCTCCGCCAGTTTGACCAGCCAGTGTTCGATCTCGACATTATAATGGGTGCGAGACATGGTGAGCCCCGCCGCGGCTTCGAGCGCGCGGCGGCAGTGGTCGTCCAGGCGGCCGATTAGTGCCCTGAGATCGATGCTAACCAAGACCCCTCCCTAGCGTCTTGTTCCGGACGGTGCGATAGGCAACCTTGAAATGAGGACTGGCCGCGTATTGTCCGGTCCCCGTTTTTCAGTGACTGCTTAGCTTGAGTTGCTGATGCTGTCCAGCTAATATAAACGTGCGGTTGCTTTAATGAAAACTTCGGTTTCGGAACAAAAAACGGCTTCGCCATGACGGCGGATTGGTTTGGGAAGAGGACGAACGTGGCGGTTGAGGATCTAAATCTCGAAGACTTGCTTGCGCCGGTCAGTGATGACATGCCGGCTGGCAGCGATGTCCGCGAGGATTTTTCTCCAACCTCTCTCTATTTCCGGCTGCGGGACGCGCGGGCCGATGCCAGAGCGGCGGAACGCGCGGCGGACGCCACCCCCGGGGAGGTCGCCTCGTCTGAGGGCTGGCGTAGCGTGCGTACGTTGGCTTCCGAAATCTTAAGCAAAAAAGCCAAGGATCTTGAAGTCGCCGCATGGCTTACCGAGGCGCTGGTGCGCAGCGACGGGCTGGCGGGACTGGCATTCGGCGCCAGCCTGATCGGTCGGCTTGCCGAACAATACTGGGATAATCTGTTTCCGATGCCCGATGAGGACGGTATGGAAACCCGCGTGGCGCCGGTAACCGGGCTGAACGGCGAAGGTGGCGAAGGCACGTTAAGCCAGCCGTTGCAAAAGCTTCCGGTGTTTAAGGACGTTAACGGCGAAACGGTCATGTTTTTTCAATATCTGCAATCCGCCGAGTTGGAGGCCATGGCCGATTCCAATCGTGTGGCGGCGCGGATTGAGGCGGGCGTGGTGCCGTATGAGGCGATGCACAACGCGGCGCGGGCCGTTCCGCCCGGCCACTATATTTTGCTGCGCCGCGATTTTGAAGCCGCGCGTGGCGCCTGGCGCGAAATGGGAGAGATTTTCGACCGGCTGGCAGGGGCTGCCGCGCCGCCGACCGGGCGTATTGCCGAGGTGCTGAACGGGATCGGCGAATTCGTGGCGCGTTACGCGCCCCCGGAACGTGAAACCGACGCGCAGCCGCTACCGCAGGAAGGCGAGGGGGGCTTTGGCGGCGCTTCGGCGGAATCCGGGCCGGGGATGCCCCGTCGCCTTGCCAACCGCGAGGATGCTCTTGCAATCCTGTCGGAAATTGCCGAGTATTTCCGGCGCACCGAACCGCAATCGCCCCTGGCCTACACGATCGACGAGGCGATCCGCCGCGGGAGACTTACCTGGCCGGAACTTATTGCCGAAGTGGTACGTGACGATCAGGTGCGGATTAGTATTCTTTCCAGGCTCGGTTTGAAAACCGAGGAATAGCGTTTGGGTACATCTGGCGCGGCGGCAGATGATCCGGAGGGCCTTCATCGTTCCGCCTTAATTTTAGGCCGCAAGCTTTTTGGGAGACCTACAAATGAGTGGCAGCGTACACAGCAAGTTGAACCGGGTCCGCAAACCGCGCGTTCATATTACTTACGATGTCGAGACCGACGGCGCAGAGATCCAGCGTGAACTGCCTTTCGTGGTGGGTGTGCTGGGCGATTTCTCCGGCAACCCGACTCAGCCGCTGCGCCCCATGGCGGAGCGCAAATTCATACAGATCGACCGTGACAATTTTAATGACGTCATGGCCAGAATGAACCCCGGCCTGAATATCAAGGTCGAGAACACGCTGGCCGATGACGGCAGCGAAATGGCGGTGGCCCTTAAATTCAGTTCGATCGATGATTTCGACCCCATCCGGGTGGTCGATCAGGTGCCGGCGCTCAAATCCCTGCTGGACACGCGCAACAAGCTGCGTGATCTGCTGAGCAAAGCGGACCGTTCCGAGGAACTGGAGAGCCTCCTGGAGCAGGTGCTGCAGAACGACGCCGAACTGAAAGAAGTTTCCGCCCAGCTTGGCGTTGAGAAAAAGGAGGGCTGATCCATGTCCGGTGCAAAGACTGGCCCGCAAGGGGCTCCCGCCGCCGCCGAAGGCTTGAACTTCCTGGAGCAGGTCGTCTCCGCCACCAAGCAGACCGAACCGGACCGCGCGCAGGATCTCGTCAAGAATCTGATCGAGCAGGCGCTTGCCGGCACGGTCACGTTCGACAAGAACCTGACCCGCACGATCGACAAGGCGATCGCGGCTATCGATCAGAAGGTCTCGAAGCAGCTCAATGCCATCATGCATCACGAAAATTTCACGAAGCTGGAGGGCAGCTGGCGTGGCCTGCATCATCTGGTGATGAACTCGGAGACCGGCACCGGCCTGAAGATCCGCGTTCTCAACATGACCAAGCGCGAGTTGAACCGCGATCTGACGAAAGCGGTCGAGTTCGATCAGAGCCAGCTTTTCAAGAAGATTTATGAAAACGAGTTCGGCACGCCCGGTGGCGAACCGTATGGCGCGTTGATCGGCGATTACGAATGGACCAACCACCCGGACGATATCGAATCCCTCCGGCTGATTTCCAACGTGGCCGCCGCCTCCTTCGCGCCGTTCATTTCCGCCGCCGGCGCGGGCATGTTCGGGTTCGAGGATTGGACCGAACTGACCAAGCCGCGCGACCTGGCGAAGATTTTCGAGACGGCGGAATACACCAAGTGGCGCGGCTTCCGCGACACCGAGGACGCGCGCTTTGTCTCGCTGGTGATGCCGCGTGTGCTGGCCCGTGTCCCCTATGGCGCGGCGACTAAACCGATCGAGGAGTTCGCCTATGAGGAAGCGCCTCAAGACGCCTCCGGCGCCGCTCAGGCGTTGAACCATCGCGATTATTGCTGGATGAACGCGGCCTACGCCATGGGGGTGCGGATGACGTCGGCCTTCGCCGAATCCGGTTTCTGTGTGGCGATTCGCGGCGCCGAGGGCGGCGGCAAGGTGGAAAACCTGCCCACGCATATCTTCCAGTCCGACGATGGCGACATGGACGGCAAATGCCCGACCGAGGTCGGCATCACCGACCGGCGCGAGTTCGAATTGTCCAATCTCGGCTTCCTGCCGCTCTGCCATTATAAGAACACGGATTACGCGGTGTTTTTCGGCGCCCAGACCGTGCAGAAGCCGAAGAAATACGACCGCCCGGACGCGACCGCCAATGCGGCCATTTCCGCCCGCCTGCCCTATATCATGGCCTCCGGCCGGTTCGCGCATTTTCTGAAGGTCATGGCGCGGGACAAGATCGGCAGCTTCATGGAAGCCACCGATTGCGAGAAATGGCTGAACCGCTGGATCGCCAACTACGTATCGGACAATCCGGATGCCGGAGCCGAGACCAAGGCGAAATATCCGTTGCGGGAGGCGAAGGTCGAGGTGAAGGAAATTCCAGGCAAGCCCGGCTCTTATAACGCCGTTGCCTATCTTCGCCCCTGGCTGCAAATGGAAGAGTTGACGACCAGCATGCGCATGGTCGCCCGCATTCCGCAGAAAGCCTGATCCGTGAATCACCGCCGTGCCGCAATCCGGCGCGGAAGAGAGGGTGGCGATGGCTGGGGATGACGAAGAAGATCCGGACGCGACGATCGTCTGGAAGCCCGCCAGACGGGTTCTTCCGCCTGATCCCGCGCCTGATCCCGCGCCCGATCCCGCGCCTGAACCGGCGCCGCCCACGGAACCCGAACCCGGCTCCGTAACGGACACGGAGCCAGTTCTGCCGCCCTTGCGGAAAGCGGTGCTTGAAGGCGCGTTTTTCGGTGCCGCCCATGCCGAGGCCGCGACCCGTCTTGCGGAAATGCTTGCAGGGCAAACGCCCACGCTCGCCGCCTGGTTCGGCGCGGAGGCGCCGGGGCTTGCGCGGGATCGGACGGCGCTCGCGGCGCGGCTGGATCACGATATTGCGCGGCTGGACGCGATGATCGCGGGCCAGCTCGATGCCATTCTGCATCATCCGCGGATGCGCGGGCTGGAAGGGAGCTGGCGCGGCCTTGCCTGGCTGGTCTCCCGCCTATCGCTGACCGGCCGCGTGAAAATCCGGGTGCTGAACGTTTCCTGGGCTGAAATCTGCCGCGATCTGGAGCGTGCTTCCGAATTCGACCAGAGCCAGCTGTTCCGCCGCGTTTATGAGGATGAATTCGGCATCGCGGGCGGAGAGCCTTATGGCCTGCTGCTCGCCGATTACGAGGTGCGCCATCGCCCAAGCCGGGGAGCGACCACCGATGACGTGGGAGCCCTTGCCTCGCTCGCCGGCGTGGCCGCCGCCGCCTTCGCGCCATTGGTCATCGGCGCGTCGCCTGCGCTGTTCGGCGTGGATGAATTTTCCGAACTCAGCGGCATCGCGGACCCCGCTTCCGCCATGGCGGCGGCGGAATATCAGCGCTGGAAGCGCCTTGCCAGCCTGGATGATTCGCGCTTCCTCGCGGTCACGCTGCCGCGCATGCTCATGCGCCTGCCCTGGGCGGAAACCCCGGCCCATAATCGCGGCTTCCGCTACCGGGAACGGATGCGGGACGGCACCGGCCATGTCACCAGCACGGCGGGCTATCTGGTGGCTGCTTGCGTTATCCGCGCGTTCGATACCTATTCCTGGCCCGCCGATATTCGTGGCTATGATATCGACCGTCTTGGCGCCGGCGTCATCGAGGATCTGCCGGAACTCCGGTTCTCGACCGATCCCGCCGATGGTTTCGGCCGGCCGGCGCCGGATGTGATGCTGAGCGACCGGCAGGAGCGCGCCCTGGTCGCCGCCGGGCTGCTGCCGGTCTGCGCGTTGCCTTACGGCGGGGAAGCGCTGATCGGCGCGGCGCGCAGCCTGCAAATGCCGGCGACCGGTTATGTCGGGCCGAACGCTGCCATAGCCAGCGCCAACGCCCGGCTTTCGGCGCAATTCAACGGCATCATCTGCGTCTCCCGTTTCGCCCATTACGTGAAGATCATGGGCCGGGACATGACCGGCGCTTTCAAGACCGCGCCGGAGATCCAGCGCCAGCTGCGTGACTGGCTGATGCGCTACACCAATTCCAACCCGGCCGCCGGGATCGAGACCATGGCACGCTACCCGCTGCGCGATGCGGGCGTCACGGTAGAGGAAGTGCCCGGCAAGCCGGGGGTGTTTTCCTGCGCCATTCATCTGCAGCCGCATTTTCAGCTGGATGATGTCGCCGTTTCGTTCCGCCTGATGATAGAAATTTCCGCTCCGGCCGGAACATGATACCCGCAACCTTGGAAATGGATGACAGCCGATGGTAGAAACAGAACTTGACGCCGCCGGCCTGTTCCGCGCGGGCCACCTGGCCGATGCCCTCGCCGCAGCGAACGCGCAGGTGAGGAAGAAGCCGAACGATCTGGGCAGCCGCGTGCTGCTGGCCGAACTGCTGCTGTTCTCAGGCAATCTGGAGCGCGCGGACGTGATTTTGGATGCGGCGGCCCAGCTTGATCCTTCCACCGCGCTCGTGGTTTCGGAGTTCCGGCAGTTGCTGCGGGCCGAGACCGCCCGGCGCCAGCTCTACCGTGACGGCCGGGTGCCGGAGGTGCTGGATGCGCTGGAACCCTCCGGCGAGGCTTCCTTGAGAGCGCTGATCGCGTTGCGGGAGGGCGATCTTGCCGCCGCCGCCGCCGCCGCCGGCGAGGCCGAGGCGCTGCGCCCGCGCGTACCGGCAACCGCGAATGGCGAGGCGTTCGACGATTTCCGCGATGCGGATGATCTGCTGCCCGGCTATATCGAGACGCTCACCACCACCGGCAAATATTTCTGGATACCCGTCGCGCGCATCGAAAGCATGGAATTTCATGCGCCGAAGCGCCCGCGTGACCTCGCCTGGCGCCGCTGCACCATGAGCGTGAGAAGCGGACCTGATGGCGACGTCTATATTCCCGCCATTTATTTCGGCGGGGACGATAGTGATGAAACCCATCGCCTCGGCCGCGCGACCTCCTGGACGGAGGAAAAGGGCCTGGTGCGCGGCATCGGCCAGCGGATATTCCTGGCGGGAGAGGACGATCTCGCCATCATGCAGCTTAAAGATGTGACCTTCCAGCTTTCCGAATGAGCGACGACACGCTGAACCGGGGCGCCAACGCCAATCTGTTCATCGACCGGATGCGGGATTCCGGCGCGCGGGTGAAACTTTCCGTGCTGGACCGCTTGCTGGACGACGCGCCCGAAATGGAGCGTGACCAGCCGCTTTCCGCCACGGCCGCGCTGACTGTTCTGCGCCGTGCGGTACGGCGCGATCTGGAGGCGCTGCTGAATGGCCGCCGCCGTCTGGCCTCCGTGCCTGATGCATTTCCGGAACTGGCCAATTCCAGCTTCACCTACGGTCTGCCCGACTTCACCGCCGGCGCGATGCAGGAGGATGGCGCGCGCGAGACCCTGCGCCGGGAGATCGAGCGCAGCATCCGCCGGTTCGAGCCGCGCCTGGTGCGCGTGGCGGTGTCGCTCGTGCCGCCGAAAGAGGACACCAGCACCACGCTTCACTTCCGTATCGACGCGCTGTTGCATGCCGACCCCGCGCCCGAGCCGATCAGCTTCGAGACGTTGGTGAGGACGGCCACAACGGATATCGCGGTTGCGGGAGGCGGGATTGGCTGATTCCCTTCTGCCCTATTTCAACCAGGAACTCACCGCCATCCGCCATCTCGCGGCGGAGTTCGCGCAGGCGCATCCCAAGATCGCTGGCCGTTTGCGCCTCAGCCCGGACACGGTCGACGATCCGCATGTCGCCCGGCTGCTGGATGGCGTGGCTTTTCTCTCCGCGCGCGCCCAGGCGCGGCTGGATGACGAGTTTCCGGAACTCACCGACACGCTGCTGGATGTTCTCTACCCGCATTATCTGGCGCCGTTTCCTTCCTGTATGGTCACCCAGTTCTCGCCTAAGCCGGACCTCGCCGCGCAAGTGAATGTTCCGGCCGGTTTCGAGGTGGAGACCGAAGCCGTGCGCGGGCAGGGCTGCCGCTACCGAACCGCCGGTCACCTCACGCTTTGGCCGGTGAAGCTGGAAGCCGCCCGGCTCACCGGCCTGCCGTTCGCCGCGCCCGTCAATCCGCTCGCCGATGGCCCGGTGGCGGTATTGCGGCTCGTGTTCACCACGTCGAACCCGGATATAACCTTCAGCCAGCTCGGCATGGACCGGCTCCGTTTGTTCCTGCGTGGCGGGCCGGCGGCCATGCAGCTCCATGAGCTGCTGGCGGCGCACACCATCGGCGTCGCGCTCGCCGACACGCCGAATGATGCCTCGCCGGCGCTGCTGCCCAGAACGATGGTACAGGAGGCCGGCTTTGCGCCGGAGGAGGCGCTGCTGCCCTGGCCGGCCCGCAGCTTCGAGGGTTTTCGCCTGCTCAGCGAATATTTCGCCTTTCCCCAGAAATTCATGTTCCTGGACATCGCCGGGCTCAGCGCGAGGACGCTGATACAGAAAAGCAACCGGCTGGAGGTTTTTCTCTACCTCGACCGTACCTCCGCGGAACTCGAACGGACGGTCGATGTGGACAGCTTCGCGCTCGGCTGCGTGCCCATGGTCAATCTCTTCCCGCAACGCTGCGAACCGATGCCACTGGACCATACGACCACGGAATACCGCGTGTTGCCGGACGCGCGGCGTTCCAGCGTGATGGAAATCTGGAGCGTCTCCAGCGTTACAGAGGTCCGCCAGGACAGCACGATACGGCCCTTCCAGCCCTTTTATCGCCTGGCCCGGACCGCCGCCTCCGAGGCGGACGGGCAGGGTTCCTATCTCGTGACCCGGCGCGACGGCCCGGCCCAGCTCGGCGGCACGGATTGCTTCATTTCGCTGTTCGATGCCGGGTTCGATCCGGAGGCGAAACTGGATAGCGTGCTTTCGGTCGAAGCGCTCTGCCTGAACCGCGATCTGCCTTCCGACCTGCCATTCGGCGCCGGCCGCCCGGCCTTGAAGGCGTTGCAGCCGCATACGGGCGTGGCCTCCATGGTCTGCGTCACCCCGCCCACGCCCACGCTGCGGCCGGAGCGCCGCGCGCGGGGGGCATGGCGGCTGATCTCGCATCTTTCGCTTGGCCATCTTTCCGTCACCGGCGGAGCGGCGGGGGCGGCGGCGCTGAAGGAAATCCTCCGCCTATACGATCTGCGGGACACGGCGGAGGCCCGCGCGGCCATAGAAGCCCTGCTCGCCGTCACCGCCCGGCCCGGTACCGCGCGCGTGCCGGGGGCACGGCTCGGCGCCTTCTGCCGGGGGCTGGATGTGGAGCTTGAATTCGACCAGCGCGTGTTCCGGAGTTCCGGACTTTATCTGTTGGCGGCGGTACTGGCGCGGTTTCTCGCCCTCCATGCGAGCATCAATTCCTTCGTGCGCTGCTCTGTGCGCCTGCGCGGCAAGCCGGAACCCGAACTACAGTTTCCACCCCGTGCCGGGGCCAGGGTACTGCTCTGATCCATGGCGCCGCTTTCCGCCATCGAACGCCTCATGGCCAAGCCGCATCTCTTCCGCTTCGACGCGGCGGTGCGGCTGTTGCTTCTTGCCCGAGGCGGGCGGAGGGATGATGCGATCCGCTTCGCCGCTCCGCCCAGCCTGGCGCGGCCGGCGGCGGAAATTCTGGAAGTACAACCCGGCCAGCCGGATAAGCCCGCCCGGCTGGTGACGACGCTTATCGGTCTCACCGGCCCTTCGGCCGAGATGCCGCGCTGGTATACCGAGCTGCTGGCGCAGTCCCACCGGCGCAAGTCCCGCGCCGTGCTGGATTTCTTCGATCTTCTCGCGCAACGCCTGATCACCGCGTTCGCCAGGGCGGCTGTTAAATACCGGCTTCCCCGCTCGGCCGAGCAGGCCGTCCAGGCCGGAGCGGAGGAGCCGATCGGCGCGGGCCTTCTCGCCTTCAGCGGCTACGGCACGCCGGAGCTGGAAGCCGGCCTGGCCGTGGGAGCGGATGCGCTACGCTACTATGCCGGCTTCTTCGCCGCTCATCCCCGTTCGGCCAGCCGGCTGGCCAGCATGGTGGCGGATTATCTGGGCCGCCCGGTGGAGATCGTGGAATTCGCGGGCGCCTGGCTGCCCATCGCTCCCGATCAGCAAAGCCGCCTGCCGCGCGGGCGCATTCCCGGCGCCTTCTGCGCGCTGGGGGTGGACGCGGCAATCGGCACCCGTGCCTTCGACCAGCAGGCGCGTTTCATCGTCCGCATCGGGCCGCTTTCCCGCGCCGCGTTCGAGGCGTTGCTGCCGGATGAGCCCGGCCTGCCCGCGCTCGTCTCCCTTATTCGCGCCTATGTTGGCTGGGAGGCGGATTTCGCCATCAATCTGATCCTGGATGCGCGCGAGATTCCGGGTCTGAGCCTCGGGTCCGGCGCGGGGGGCGCGCGGCTGGGCTGGACCAGCTGGATTCCGTCTTCCACGGCCAGCATTAAAGGCCTTACGCAGGTCGCCGACACGCTGTTCAGCGCCGAAACCGTGGAGCGGCTCTCCGCGTGAACCTCGTTACTCTCGCCAAATATTTATTTGCGGCGTAAACCGCATTCCATTCAGGAGGTAGTTCCAGACCATGCGCAAAATCCAGCTTTCAGCCGCCCTGCTCGCGGTTGCCTTCGCCGCTCCTGCCCTGGCGCAGAGCAATCCATCCGCGCAGCAGCTCATCAATCAGCTGCGGCCCAGCGGTTCGCTCAGCACCACCACACGCGGCATCAAGCCCATCAGCGGCGGAACCGAAGCCCCGGCGATGCCCGCCATGAGCGCGCCCACCGCGCCCACCGTGCCGCAGGCCATGTCCGCCTCGCCCTCGGCCAACCTGATCGTCGATTTTCCCTCCGGCTCGGCCGATGTCACCCCGGCTGCGAAGGCGACGTTGGACCAGCTCGGCAAGGCGCTGACAAGCCCGCAACTCGCCGCGTATGACTTCAAGATCGTCGGCCACACGGACACGGTCGGCACCGCGGCGCAGAACCAGGCGCTCTCCGAACAGCGGGCTGAGGCGGTCAAATCCTATCTCGAAACGAAGTTCGGCGTTGCCGACACGCGGCTCCAGGCCATGGGTGTGGGAGAGAGCGACCTTGCCGTGCCAACCCCGCCCGGAACGCCAGACCGCCGCAACCGCCGGGTCGAGATCATTACCATCAGCCACTGATCCCGTCTAATGCGCGAATTGGGCAATGAGGACGATACCATCGTCATCGGCCCGCCCCGCGCGAGGCCCCGGCGCTCTTTTCTCCATGCCGGGCTGGCCGGCGGCGCCGTGTTGGCGGCGGGCGGTGCCGCTGCCTGGCTGAGCCGGCCAGTGCCGATTCCCATCGGCACCGCTGGGGAAGCGGAGATCGACCGTACACAGCCTTGCGAAACCATTTTGAGCTATTTCACGCCGGACCGAAGCGTCGTGGTGATGGATTTCCCGTCCCTGCAGTCCCAGGGGCTGATGCTTGACCGCATCGCCGCCTTCGTCGAGAAAGCCGGTGCGCCGCATGACCGTGTGCTAAACGATATCGCGCTGGACGCGGCAATCGCCACCAGCGGTGACACCGTGGCGAGTTATTATTACGGCCACGACTATCAGGCTTCCGACCTCGCACGGTTCTTCGCCCTGGCCCGGTCTGAACACATTGCTCTGAATTCCGGGGAGTTATGGCTGAAACGCCTGCTGCGCCAGCTGGGTTGGCTCAAGCCCGGAGCGGTCGGCGCGATCATCACCCTGCCCGCGACGGGCGGCGAAATCACGCCGGACATGCGCGCGGTGATCCTGCGGCACGAGATTTCCCACGGGGCTTTCTACACCGTTGCGGAATACCGGCGTTACGCCGAGCGGTTCTGGGCCAGCCTCACGCCGGCCGACCGCGCGGCGTTCACCGCGTTTCTCGGCCATCAGGGCTATGACACCAGTCTGACCGAACTGGTGCTGAACGAAACGCAGGCGTATCTTATCTTCACTCGCGATCCGCGTTTCTTCAATGCCGCCGCGATCGGCAAAACGGAGGCGGAGTTGGCGCAGCTCCGTCAGGGTTTCATCGCCGACATGCCGGATTTCTGGCTGACGCCGCTGGCCAGCGCACCGCTCCCGCCAGTGCCGCAAACCGTGGCCACCTGTCCCCCGAAACAGGCAATGCTCGCGGCGGGGCATGTGCGGCTATGCCTGTGTTACCGGCAAGCCGGGTTTGCATGCGGGTGATGAAAGCGGTTGGTTCCTATCCTCTTCCAGTTAAACTTTGTTCGAATCGCACTGCGCCATGCATGCGCGCAAAACAAGGAGACACTCGATGAGCGACCACTCCGGCCTCACCGCTTCGGCCATTTCGACCGCTTCATCCACGAGCGACGGCGCGGCCAACATTCCCGACAGCCGCGGCATCAACTTCTACACGAGCGACCCCAGCTTCGCACCGTTGCTGCGCAGCTATTTGGGCGACATGGCGTTCGCCACCCTGGAGGCAAAGCTGCGCGCCCTCGGCCTGCGCGCCTCGGACGAACTCGACCAGTGGGCGCTCGCGGCGGACCATAACCCGCCCGTTCTGCAGCACCGCACGCGGCGTGGCGAGGCGCTCCAGCACCTCGACAAGCATCCCTACTATGTGGCGCTGGAGCGCGTCGCCTACGCCGAACTGGGCCTCGCGGCGATGAGCCACCAGCCCGCCCCGCCGGCTCCGCTCGTGAAGTACGCGCTCACCTATCTGTTCGTGCAGGCCGAGTTCGGCCTCTGCTGCCCGGTGAGCATGACCGATTCCCTCACGCGCACGCTGCGCCGCTTCGGGTCGCCGGAGCTCGTGGCCCGCTATCTGCCGTTCCTCGCTTCGCAGGATTTCGACACGCTCTACCAGGGCGCCATGTTCATGACCGAACAGGCGGCAGGCTCGGATGTCGCCCGCATCGCCACGCGCGCCACGCGCACGACCGACGCGGCAGGCAACGACGTCTGGCGCCTCCACGGCGACAAGTGGTTCTGCTCGAACGCCGACGCCGATCTGGCAATGGTGCTGGCACGCCCCGATGGCGCGCCGCCGGGCATCAAGGGCCTCGCGCTTTTCCTGCTGCCGAAGACGCTGCCGGACGGCACGCGCAACGCCTACCGTATCGTGCGCCTGAAGGACAAGCTGGGCAGCCGTTCGATGGCGAGTGGAGAAATCGTGCTGGAAGGGGCAGAGGCCTACCTGATCGGCGAAGTGGGCCGCGGCTTTCACCAGATGGCGGACATGATCAACATGTCGCGGCTTTCGAACGGCGTGCGCGCCGCGGGGCTCATGCGCCGCGCGGTGACCGAAGCGCTGCACGTCGCGCGCCATCGCGAGGCATTCGGGCGGAAGCTGATCGACATGCCGCTCATGCAGCGCCAGTTGCTCAAGATGATGCTGCCCGCCGAGCAGGCACGCTCGATGTTCATGCGGATCGCCACGCTGCTCCCGCGCGCCGATCAGGGTGATGAGCTCGCCGCGAAATGCGTGCGCATCCTCACGCCGCTCATCAAGTTCCGCGCTTGCCGCGACGCGCGCCGCGTCACCGGCGACGCGATGGAAGTGCGCGGCGGCGTGGGCTATATCGAGGAATGGAGCGATGCGCGGCTCGTGCGCGATGCCCATCTGGGCTCGATCTGGGAAGGCACGAGCAACATCGTCGCCCTGGACGTCGCGCGCGCGGCGAAGCGCGAAGGCGCGCTGGAGGCGCTTGCACGCTATGCGCGCGCGGAGCTTGCCGAAGCGGGCCTGCCGGAAAAGAGCGCGGGCCTGCTGCGCGGCGTATTCGAACGCGCGGGCACGGTGCTCGAAAGCGTGGCGGAATGCGGCCGCGACGAATCGGTACGCCAGGCCGCTTCCACGCTCTATCACGCCACCACGGCGGTTTTCATGGCCTGCGAGGCCGCGCGCGTCGCGCCCGACTACCGGCGTCTCGCCCTCGCGCATCTGATCGTGCGGCACAAGCTGCTCCCGCGCGATCCGCTGGAGCCCGATGCGCGGGACACGAATGCGGAACCGCTGCGCGCCCTCGTGGACGAGCACCCGCTCGCCCTTGCTGACGCGATGCAGTTCCTCCTTGCACAATGAGGCTCTCACGATGGGCAACAGCAAGCCTGTCCAATCACGGTTCAGGTTGACGCATGATCGCGTCAACCGGAACCGATCGCGCGCTAGCCCTATCCCCCGCTTTTCGGCAGTGTCACCAGCGGGATCGCCGCCACGGAAATCTTCGCGCCGTTGGAGGCTGAGTTCTGCAATGCCTGCCGCAAGGCGGCCAGGTAGTCGCTCGCGTTTTCATTCTGCGGCCGGGCCTGGGTGAACAGCGGCACGGAGGAGGCGATGGCGATGATCATATCCGTGCCGTAAGGCGCACTCACCTGCCAGCTGGCACCGCCATGCGCGGGGTCGCCCAAAGTGTTGATGGCGCCGGCAGCGAATTGCCGGGCGGGATCGGTCGGCGTGGGATAGAGGTGCAGCACCGTGCCGTCGTTGGAGAAATAGTCGGTCTCCAGATAGCCGCTGAAATCCGGCATGGTCTGGTCGATGGTGATGAGATCGCCGTCCCGCAGCACGGTCTTGCCGCCCGCCAGGGCCAGGCCGAGCGTGTCCCCGGCCGGCGCGAAAAGCGGCTGGTAAGGCCGCACGGCATCCAGCGCCGCGCAATAGGGGCCATCGATCGTCTGGATCTGATTTTGGAGTTTCATCTCGGCAGGCAGGGAATTTACCGCCGCCGTCAGCGCCGCTTGCGGCGCGCCCGCGCCGGCAAGGCCGCTCACCACGGAACCGTCGGCATGCAGCAGCGTGCAGGGCAGGGCGCCCAAGGTCGCGGTCAGGGCGGCGTTGCGCTGGGCAGCGGTCATCGGCGGCGGTTCCGCCGGCTGCGCGGATTGCGCGGGTTGAGAAGGAGCGGGACCGGCGATTTGCGGCGCAGCGGCCTTATGTCCGCTGAACAAAAAATATCCGCCACCCAGGGCCACGAGCAGGGCGATGGCGCCTCCCCCCAGCAGCGCCCAGTTCGGCCGCTTTCGCGGCGTGGGCGGCGCTGGCGTGGGCGGCGCCGAAACCGGGCGGGGCGCCACCATCGTCGCGTCGCCATCGGCGAAATCCTGCATGCCGAGCGAAAAACTTTCTTGCGGCGTGGCTTTCGCCTCGTAAGCCGCACGCAGCGCCGCCGCGAAGTCCGATGCGGTGGCGAAGCGATCCTCCGGCCGTTTGGCCATCGCCTTTTTCACCACGGCGTCCAAAGCGGGCGTGACGGCCACGGACAGCGCTGAAGCTGCCGGCGGTTCGGTATGCAGCACCTTGTGCATGATCGCGGTCAAACCGCCGTCGAACGGCTTTTCCCCCGTCAGCAGCTGGTACAGCATGACGCCGGAGGAATAGAGATCCGTGCGGGCATCCACCGTCTGGCCCATGAACTGCTCGGGGGACATATAGGAGGGCGTGCCCAGCATCGTGCCGGCCTGGGTCATCGAGCTGCTCTCGATGCGCGCGATGCCGAAATCCGCGATCTTTACCTCGCTTGCCTTCGTGAGCATGATATTGGCCGGCTTGATGTCCCGGTGCACCACGCCGCGCCCGTGGCTGAATTGCAGGCCGGTCATCAGCGCTTCCATGATCCGCACGATTTCCGGAATTTCGAAGCGCTCGCCCTTGTCCAGAATCTGTTTCAGGCTCGTGCCGTCCACGAATTCCATAACGATGTAGGCCAGCTCCGGCGTCTCGCCATAATCGAACACGCCGACGATGTTCGGGTGGCTGAGCCGTCCCGCCGCCTGCGCCTCGCGCTTGAAGCGGGCGAGTTCCTCCTGTGCCTCCAGATCGTCCGGGGAAGGCAGCTTCACGGTTTTAATCGCCACCCGCCGCTCGATGATTGGGTCGTAGCCCTCATACACCGTGCCCA
>JAJYAF010000254.1 GCA_021779655.1 Pseudomonadota bacterium | reverse complement strand
CCAGTGCCGACACTGAGCGCGCGCTTGCCTCTCCAGGGCTCGCCCTTGTCGAACCCCTCCGAATGGAGGATGTCGCCCTTGAAATCCTCAATCCCCGGCAAATCGGGAATCATAGGATAGGAACTAACGCCATTCGCCATTACGATGTGGCGGGGGCGCACCACGCGTTCGGTCCCATCGCCCTTCTTTAACCGCGCAGTCCAGGTTTTGCTGGCTTCATCCCAGGACGCGGCGACGAACTCCGTGTCGGCCCAGCAATTAATCTCCATGACCTGAGCATAAATTTCGAACCAGTTGGCCAGCATGTCCTTTGGAATATATCGCGGCCAGGTGGGCGGAAATTCCATATAGGGCAGATGGTTTATATGAATTGAGTTATGGAGCGCCAGAGAATGGTAGCGCCGCCGCCAGCTGTCACCGATGCGTGGCCATTTCTCGACAACAAGCGTATCCACCCCTAACTGGTTCAGCCTCGCAGCAACCGACAAGCCGGCTTGGGCCCCGCCAACGACAAGAACGACAGGCTCGCGATCTTCGTAGGCGACCGCCTTTCGGCGCTGATCGGCCCAGTTGTCGCCGCCAAAATTACGCGAATAGGCGGTGCCGATCGGACGATTCTCGCCGATCTTTTCTTCGTGGCCGTCAATCGATTCCAGGGTGGTCGATAAAAGCCACGCCTTCATCTCAGTGTCACCGGACGCTTGAGATAAGCGAAGGACACCGGCGCCGCGTCCGATCGCGGTTTTGAATTCAATGATAGCCTCGATGCTATCGATCTCGAGCCTGGTTACCCATCGCGGTGGCCTGTGCCCCGGCGGTAAATGAAACCCATGCGCCCCGGCACGATCCTGTTCCGCCGCAAGCCGCGCCGCAACATTTTCCTTGCCGACAACCGGCGTGATATTCCATGTAAAGGCCAATATATCCCGCCAATGACAGTCCTGATGGAACAATTTTCCTATAAGGACCGGATCTCGTGAGCCCAGCGCTTCGTCGAACGCGACAAGCCAATCCGTGACGATCTGTGCGGCCCGTTGTGAATCGTCGGGGTTCAGCAATGCCTGACTAAGGTCGTTCATATTCATTACTCCAGGCTTTTATTCGTATTGTTGGACTGCCCTTATATCGCCCTACGTCTGCCGTGCAGAAGATTTAGACAAAGTCATGCCGTCTGGATCAGACCGTTCAAATCGTTCGAGGAAACAAAATAAGGACGCTTATTCATAAATTTGATGCCATTTTAAAAACCGTATTGGCGGCTCAAGAACATATGCAAGCTGGGCACCCTCCGTCAAGCCATCAACCGCCTTGGCTTCCCAAAAAGGCTCCAAGCGCACCTGGGATAAATATGGCCGGTTCCGGTACTGTATCCGCGCGGTCTTCCGCCTGCCACGGCGGCCATGGGGGCGCCCGCGGCGCGGGGGCTTCCATGTTCGCCCCATGAAATTCCAAACGGGCTCGCCAGGAATTCCTGCTGAGATGGGCACGCGCGCCTGTCGTCTTGTCGCTGCCCGCTCAGGCTGACGAACCGAGAAAACGCAAACGAGATAACGAGATGTTTGCAGGCCTTTGGCATCAGCTTCCCTCGAAGCTTATCAAAGCGCTGTCCTGGCGCGCGTCTTCCCGCCCTGGACCGGCTCCTCGAGGTTGTTCGTCAAGGAATATCAGAGTTGTTTAATTTGCAGGGATCGAAAAAGGTGACATTCCTGCCATACCATGGCATTCGCCGCTGTCTACTAGGGGAGATCGTTTCGCCATGATCTGGCTCGTTCGCGTGGCGCTTTCACGGCCATACACTTTCGTCGTGCTGGCGCTGGCGATCCTCATCATCGGGCCGCTTTCCGCGTTGACCATGCCCACGGATATTTTTCCGGCGATCCGCATCCCGGTCATCGGTGTGGCCTGGACCTTCACGGGGCTTTCGCCGAACCAGATGGCGGGGCGAGTTATAACGCCCTATGAACGTGTGCTGACGACAACCGTCGATAATATCGCACATACGGAGAGCACATCCTATCCGGGCATGGGGATTGTGAAGATCTTTTTTCAGCCGGACGTGGATATTCGCACCGCGACCGCGCAGGTCACCTCGATATCGCAGACCATGCTCAAGCAGTTGCCGCCGGGAATCACGCCGCCACTGATCTTGAATTACGATGCGTCCACCGTGCCGGTCATCCAGGTCACCACTTCGGGAAATGGCCTTTCCGAACAGCGCATTCTCGATCTTACTCAAAATTTCATGCGCCCTGCGCTGACCACGATCGCTGGTGCCGCGATCCCGTATTCCTATGGCGGCAAGACGCGGCAGATTCAGATCGATCTCGATCGGCAGGCGTTGCAGGCCAAGGGCCTTTCAGCCCAGGATGTCGGCGTTGCGCTCGCCCAGCAGAACCAGATCCTGCCGGCCGGCATGGTTAAAATCGGTTCTTATCAGTATAATGTTAATTTGAACGACGCGGCGGCGACCATCGCCGAACTCAACGACCTGCCGATCAAGACGATCAACGGCACCACGATTTATATCCATGACGTCGGCAATGTTCGCGATGGCTATCCACCGCAGCAGAACATCGTGCATGTGAATGGCAGCCGCGCGGTGCTGACCTCGATTCTCAAGACCGGCTCGGGCTCCACGCTCGCGGTGGTGGATGGGGTGAAGGCGATGATCCCCGAGATCGAGGAGACGATGCCGCCCAATTTCAAGATCACGCCGATCAATGATCAGTCGATCTTCGTGAAGGCGGCGGTTTCCGGGGTGATCCGTGAGGGCGTAATCGCCGCGTTGCTCACCAGCCTGATGATCCTGCTGTTCCTGGGGAGCTGGCGTTCAACCGTGATCATCGCCACCTCCATTCCGCTGGCGATTTTAAGCTCCGTCGCTCTGCTGGCGGCAATCGGCGCCACGCTCAACATCATGACCTTGGGCGGGCTCGCGCTTGCGGTCGGCATTCTGGTTGATGACGGTACCGTAACGATTGAGAATATCAATTATCATCTCGAGCAAGGCAAGGAGATACGGCAGGCCATTCTGGACGGCGCTTCCCAGATCGTCACGCCGGCTTTTGTCTCGTTGCTCTGCATTTGTATCGTCTTCATCCCGATGTTCGCGCTGAACGGCGTTGCCGGCTACCTGTTCCGGCCGATGGCCGAGGCGGTGGTGTTCGCGATGATGGCCTCCTTCATCCTCTCCCGCACCCTGGTGCCCACCATGGCGGCTTATCTGTTGCGGCCGCATGAGCATGAAGGGGAGGGCGCGCGCCCACGCAATCCACTGGCGCGGTTCCAGCGGGGTTTCGAGAGAAGGTTCCTGCGCGTGCGCGAGGGGTATCGCAATCTCCTGGCCATGGCGATGGCGCACCGGCCGGTCTTCGTGGCCATATTCCTGCTTTGCGCCTTCGGCTCCTTCGGGCTTTATCCGTTTCTCGGCGCGAATTTCTTCCCTTCAGTCGATTCCGGGCAGATCCAGCTGCATGTTCGCCCGCCGGTTGGCTTGCGGATCGAGGATGCCGCCGCGATGTTCGGCGAGATCGAAGATTCGATCCGCCAGGTTATAGGCCCGCATGACATGGGTACGATGGTCGACAATATCGGCCTTCCCATCAGTTCAATCAACACGATCTATAGCAATAACGGGATGATCGGCTATCAGGATGGGGATATTTTCATCAGCCTCAATCGCGGCCATCGGCCCACCGCCGACTATGTGCGCGAGTTACGCAGGAAGCTGCCGGAGTATTATCCCGGCACCACATTCTCCTTCCTGCCGGCGGATATCGTCAGCCAGATTCTGAATTTCGGCGCCCCGGCGCCGATCGATGTACAGGTTGTCGGCCATGATCTGAAAAGCGACCAGGCATACGCGATCGCCTTGCTGCGCCGTATACGGGCCATTCCGGGTGTTGCCGACCCCCGTATCCAGCAGTCGAGCGATGATCCGCAGTTCAATGTTGAAGTGGACCGCTCACGTATTTCGCAGCTCGGCCTGACGGAGCTGGACGTTACCAACGCGCTGGACACCACGCTTGCCGGCACGCTGCAAACCGCGCCGACCTATTGGCTCGATCCGGTCAGCGGCGTCACGTATCCGATCGTCGCGCAGATGCCGGAGTACCGTATGGACACGCTGAACGATCTTGAGAATGTGGCGGTGACAAATGGCCGCGCGTCAGGCCCGGGGTCGGCTCTGGCGGGGGGGTTGCAGGTGCTTGGGGGAATTGCGAGGATCGACCGCACACGGACGCTGGCGGTGGTGAATCATTACAACATCACACCGGTGATCGATATTTACGCCAGCAACCAGGACCGCGATCTCGGTGGTGTCGCCAATGACATTCGCAGCGCCATCGCGGCAACCCCCCCGCCAGAGCCGACCCC
>JAJYAF010000253.1 GCA_021779655.1 Pseudomonadota bacterium | reverse complement strand
CCGCCCTTTCATGACCTCGCTCTGGACACCATCGACCCGCTGGCTCGCGGTCACGCCCGATGGGCTGGAAGGCGGACCCGTCATCGATGAGACATATGACGGATCACCAAAGGCGCTCGACATCGTGCGGCAGAACATTCAAAAAACCGGAAAAATCGGCCAGCTCGTCTCAAACGATTTCACCTCGAGCATGATCTATGTGCCGTTGATGGAAACCAACAACCTCACCGGCAAGCCGCTCAACTATGGCCAGCTCGCCCGCGAGTTGAACGCCATCCGCGCGAAATATGCCGCGCAGGGCGTGAGGCTGCATATCGTCGGCTTCGCTATGGTCATGGGTGACATGATCAACGCGATCAACAAGGTTATGGTCTTTTTTCTCATCTCCATCGCCATCGCGACCATCGTGCTCTTCTGGTACACGCGCTGCGTGCGCTCAACGGCGCTGGTCGTCACCGCCTCTCTTGTCGCGGTAACCTGGCAGATGGGGCTTGTGCCTTTGATGGGCTTCAACCTGAATCCCTATTCCGTCCTTGTGCCGTTTTTGATCTTCGCAATCGGCATGAGCCACGGGGCGCAGAAAATGAACGGCGTGATGCAGGATATCGGCCGGGGCACGCATCCGCTCATCGCCGCGCGCTATACCTTCAGGCGGCTCTTTCTCGCGGGCCTTGCCGCGCTGGTCTGCGATGCCGCCAGCTTCGCGGTGCTGATGACCATCCGCATCGAGGCCATCCGCGAACTGGCGCTGATTGCCTCCGTTGGCGTCGCGATCCTCATTTTCACCAATCTGATCATGCTGCCGATGCTGCTGAGCTATACGGGCGTCAGCCGGGCCGCCGCTCTTCGCAGCCTGCGCAGCGAAGGCGCGGCAGGGCGGGTGAAGCATCCGCTCTGGAATTTCCTGGATCATTTCACACGCCGCCGCTGGGCTACGGTGGCGCTGGTGTGCGCCGTCGCGCTTGGCGCGGGCGGCTGGGCGATCGGGCGCCATGTGCAGGTTGGCGATCTCGATCAGGGCGCGCCGGAACTTCGCGCGAACTCGCAGTATAACCGCGACAACGCCTACATCCTTTCGCATTATTCAACCGGTTCGGACACGCTGGTGGTGATGGTTGATACCCAGCCCTACCAATGCAGCAACTTCAAAACGGTCAACACGCTCAACGCGTTGGAATGGCGCCTGGATCAACTGCCGCAGGTGCAGTCCACCAGCTCAATCGGCTCGTTCGCGCAGATGGCGACCATGCTGATGACCGAGAATTCGCCCAAATGGTACGCCATCGTGCGCAACCAGGCCTCGATTGACGATTTCGCGCAATTCGTGCCGCGCGCGCTGGAAAACTTCGGCTGCTCGTTCCTGCCGCTGTATGTCAACCTCAATGACCATAAGGCAGCAACGCTGACGAGCGTGATCGATGCTGTTCAGACATTCATCAATAATCCAAAGAACCAGAGCCCGAATTTCAAAATAACCCTGGCCGGAGGCAACGCCGGTATCGCGGCCGCCACCAACATCGTAATCGAGCAGGCGAACAGCCAGATGCTTTATCTGGTGTACGCGACGGTGATTCTCTTCTGCTTCATTGCCTTCCGCTCCTGGCGCGCCGTGCTGTGCGCGGTTCTGCCGCTTATGCTCACCTCCACGCTCGCACAGGCGTTGATGGTGGTGCTGCACATCGGCATCAAGGTGGCGACGCTACCGGTGATCGCTCTGGGTGTTGGCATCGGCGTGGATTACGCGCTCTACGTTCTCTCCATTGTCCTCAAACAACTGCGCGACGGCGCGAGCCTGTCGGACGCCTATCATCAGACCCTGCTTTTCACCGGAAAAGTCGTTCTGCTCACGGGCTTCACGCTGGCGGCCGGCGTCGTCACCTGGGTTTTCGCGCCGATCAAATTTCAGGCGGACATGGGGCTTCTGCTGGCCTTCATGTTCCTGTGGAATATGCTGGGGGCGATGATTTTGCTGCCCGCGCTGGCCTACTTCCTGCTGCCGCCACGCCTTTTCGTAACTCATGACGACAAGAAAGCCGAGCAAACCGTATCTGAGACGATGCCCTCCAACTCCATGCTGATGAGCCAGTAAAACACATGTCACCACAGGAAATTATTTTTCGTTTTTATGATCTCGTCGTTAAAGGCGATATTGCCGGGGCGGAGGCGCTGGTCCACCCTGATTTCCACGGCGAGGAGGCGGCGAGCCTGCCCTATGCGGGCACCTACAAGGGGCTGGAAGGCTGGCGCCGCCTGCTCGCCAACGTCGGCTCGGTTTTTACCGAGTTCATGCCAACGGTTGAATATGCGCTCACCGATGAAACCGGGACGCGCGTGATTGTCATGGTCGGGCTCACCGGCCGCTCGATTGCGACCGGCGAGCGTTTTGAGACCAGCATGCTGGAGCTCTGGGAACTTCGCGACGGGCTCATCAGCCTTGTGCGGCCGTATTATTGGGATACGCATTTGCTGCGGCGGGTGTCGGGAATGGAGGGCTGATCATGGAAAACAATAAGCAGATTCTGCAAAGATTTATCGTCGCGGCGCAGAGTCTCGATGACAAAACGGTGGCGGCGCTGATGCATCCCGCCTTCGTGGTGCATGAGGCAGCGGGCCTGCCCTATGCGGGTGAATATCGTGGTCTTGCGGGCTGGCAAAAGCTTTTTTCAACCGTCACCGGCATCTGGCGGGATGTGTCGATCAAGACCGAGATGTACATGGGCGCCGATGACGCCGAAGATTTCGCGATATTGATGATTTTGTCGGGAAAATCCCCGGATGGCCGGGAGGATTTCCAGACCCGCATCCTGGAGCATTGGCGCTTGCAGGACGGAAAGGTGATCGAGGTTTGGCCGCATTACTGGGATACGCACGCGATGCGCGTTTTGTATGAAAAGGGCCAGCCGGGCGCTTGAGGAAGTTCGGCGCCGGGTCGCGGCGCCGATTTTAATCTACGCTTGCGGCGCCATGAATGCCGCGGAAATTTCAGAAGCCCGTGGATTGCGCCGCAGCGTCAACCCGCCATTCACCTGCAAATTCTGCCCGGTCATGAAGCAGCCATCCTGCGAGAGCCACACGGCGGCATCGGCGATGTCTTCCTTCGTGCCGACACGGCCAAGCGGATATTCCCGTTCAAAGCAGGCAACGACAGCGGGTTTTACGAAAGCAGCTTCCGTCATCGGCGTATCCATCAGCCCCGGGGAGATGGAGTTGGCGCGAATGCCCTTTTCACCAAACTCATTGGCGATGCATCTGATGACATGGTCGGTGCCGGCTTTCGTTCCCATATAAGCGGCGTGATTATCAAGCATGATGGTGGCTGTGGCCGATGAGATCTGAATGATCGAGCCGCCCTTCGTCATATGCGGAATCACCGCCTGGTAGAAATAATAGGGGCCGATGAACTGCAGCGCGGTCATTTTCGTAAGCTCTTCCTCGGTGGTTTCGAGGAAGGGCACCAGCAGGCCCCAGCCGGTGGTGTTGATGGCGATGTCCACGCGGCCATATTCTGCCTGGGCGAAGGCGGCCAGCGCCTCGCAGTCAGACTTCACGGTGATATCGCATGGCTTATAGGCGCAGCCGTTATCTTTCGCGAACCTGGCGAGTTCGTCCTCGCGCCGGCCGGAGACGGCGACATTCGCCCCCTCGGCGAGAAAGCGTTTTGCCAGTGTCTGGCCGAGATTACCCTTTGCGCTTGCTCCCAGGATGATCGCGGTTTTGCCGTCGAGTTGCTTCATGGTGTTTCCTTTCGTTATGCGGCATTTGCTTGATATACGAAAACACGGTTTTAATATATGCAAAAATTAGTTTATTATATACCGCAACGGCAAAATTTTATGAAACTGGGCGCGTCTATGCGCGCCGGGAATAGATCGTGATGACGCTTTCGCATTCCGCGATCAGCCGGTGGGCGCGCTCCACCGCCTGGGCATGCGCTGCCTCGGCGCTTTGCCCCGCAATCGGGGGGTGTGGTTTCTGGGCAAGGCTTTTTAACTGTTCCTTCAATATCGCGCGAATCTTGATCCAGTCGGCTTCCAGGGCTTCATTCAGGTCCATGGCATAGATCCTCAATTTGCACTCATCGCTGGTTGAGGCGGCCTTGCCGCGCGGACAAGCGCCCCGGGGGGCATGATATAGCCATGGCCTGAGCCGCGCCACGCTTCTTTCGGGCTGCTGCCGCGCGCCGATATTTGACATCTGCGGCGCGGCATAGTTTGCTGGGCGCACCGAGGGGTGTTCCGTGAAGGAACTGAGACGTCGCTTTGGGATATGTCCCGCCGCGATAAACCCTTTGAACCTGATCCGGATCATACCGGCGGAGGGACGGGGTTTGCAGCTTGCCTTTGCACCCGCTCTCTGTTTTTTGGAGGGCGTTGCGCGTGACCA
>JAJYAF010000252.1 GCA_021779655.1 Pseudomonadota bacterium | reverse complement strand
ATGGGTTCAGCCCGCCGGTATCGTCCAGCGCGGACAGGGCGGGCAGGCAGGCGCTGGTGGCGGCGCCGAGCAGCGCTTCCACCTCGGGCTCCGGGGCGAAGCCGGTCAGGCTTTCGTGGCGGCGCACCTGCGCGGCGGCGGCTTGCGCGCATGCCCGCCGCGCGGCCGCGGCCAGGCCCGGCAACGGGCAGGCAGGCGGCAGTGTACCCGGTGCAACGATGGGATGGCCCGGCACGGCCCCCCGCGCGATCAGGGCGGCCGAGGCCAGATCGGCGCGCGCGGAGAGATATGCGGCGAGCAGCGCCGCGACATCGCGCGCCGGGCCGGAATCGTATTCCAGGCCAAGCCGGGTGAGGAACAGGTGCAGATCGGTGAAGCCGACGGTCATCCGGTGCGTTGACGGCGAAGCCAGCGTGAGGGCGGTGACGGCAAGGCCCACGGCCTGCCCGAAACCGTCGAGATCGAAGCCCAGCGTGTCGTCCAGAAAGCCGTTGGGGTTGAGCACGAAGGCAAGCGGTCCGGGCTGCCGGCGCCAGAGCGCCGCCCCCGGCGCGCCCCGGCGGGCGGCCAGCAGCGCATGGAGCCGTTCCCCGAAATCGGCTTGCAGGCCGGCGGCGGCGGCGCGCGCCGCGATGGGGCCAATCCAGCCCTCGGCCGCCTGGGCGAGATCGGCCTCGGCTTGTTCCGGCAGCAGCGCGGCCAGCGCGTCGGCGGCGGATTGTCCCCAGGCGACGGGGAGGCGGATCGCGGCTTCCGGGCTGTCCGGGTCGGCCTGCGCGACGAAGCGCGTTTGCCGGATGCCGTGCCACGGTTTCGGCGCGGGTCTCGGTACGGTTCCGGCTGCGGGTTGCGGGAACGGTCTGGGCGCGCGGGGTTCGGTCATGCCGGGAACATAGAACGCAACGGGCCGCAACAAAAGTGTATTTTGTGTCCGATCAAGCCATCAGCCACAAAATCCTGTGGATAGCATCATGCAAACCGGGCGATGGACCGCGGCCGCGTCATCACCTATATCAGGGGCCATGAGTACCGCAGCGAATTACCGCCGGCCGAAACTTGCCGAGCTTGGCGGCTTCAGGGGGCTTTTGCGCAATCCGGGTCTGGTGCTGCACACGCTGCGCCGGGGCGGCCTGGTGGGCGAGGATGCGTTGGGCAACCGGTTCTTTCAGCAGCGCGTGGCCGCCAAGGGCGCCCGGCCGCGCCGCTGGGTGGTGTATGCCGGGCCCGCGGAAGCCTCCGTGATCGGGCCGGAATGGCACGCCTGGCTCAGCTATATTACCGATGAGCCGCTGCCGGAGACCGCCCGCCGCCCCTGGCAGAAGCCGCACCTGCCGAACCTCACCGGAACGCCATGGAGCTATCGTCCGCCCGGCCACGATTACGAGGGCGGCCACCGCGCGCGCGCCGCGAGCGACTATCAGCCCTGGACTCCGGACCCGTGAACCCAATTTTTAGAACCTGACCGATGCCGCGCAAACTTCCCGAAATTCTGACCGGCCTTGCGGTGATCGTCATCGCGGCGGTGTTTCTGGTCTATGCCCTTGGCCGCGCGCAGGCGCTGGGCGGCTCCGGCTATGCCCTGAAGGCGCAGTTTTCCGATATCGGCGGGCTCGCCGTCGGCTCCGATGTGAAAATGAGCGGCGTGACGATCGGCCATGTCGTGGAGGAGCGGCTGGACCCCCAGACCTTCGCCGCCGTGGTGGAAATGCAGATCGACAACGATATCAGGCTGCCCACGGATAGCAGCGCCTCGATCAGTTCGGAGGGCCTGCTCGGCGGCAACTACATCGGAATTTCGCCGGGCGGGGCGGACACCGTGCTGCGCCCCGGACAATCCTTTCAGGTCACCCAATCGGCGATCAATCTGGAAAACCTGCTGGGACAATTCATTTTCAACATGGGCAGCAAGCCGGCGGGAAGCTCTGGCGGTCAAGGCGGCCAGGCTGGCCAAAGCGGCCAAGGCGGCCAAGGCGGTCAGACCGGCCAGGGCGGGGCGGCCGGGCCGTCGAACCCGGCGGCGCTCTCCGGAATGCCCGGCGCGAAATGACCTTCGCAAAATGATGTTTTGGCGCGGCGCCGCCATGCTGGCGGTGCTGTCGATCGCGGGATTACTGCCGGCGGCCGCCCAGTCCGAGCTCGGCAACGCGCAGCAATATGGCAACGCCATAGCGGTGCCCCCCGCGCCCGCGCTGGTTCCCTCCCCGGTTGCCCCGCCGGTGCCCGCCGTCCCCGCGCAACCGGCGCCGCCGCCGGGCCTGGTGCCGCTCGGCCCGCTGCCTGCCGCTCCCGAGGACGGAAGCGGCGCCGCCGATAACGGCGGATCGCCGGTTCCGGCCGAAACTGCCCCAGCCGGCGGCCCAGGGGGCAGCCCAGGGGGAAGCCCAGGGGGAAGCCCAGGGGGAAGTTTAGGGGGAAGTTTAGGCGGCAACGCCGGAAGCGGCACTGAAAATGGCACGGCCGGGGGCAATGCCGCCCCGAGCCCGCAGGATCAGGATGTCATCCCCACGCCGCCCAACGCCTGGCAGCCGGAGAAAACCGCGAAGCTCGCGGTGCTGGACAAGGTGAATGGAGGGGAGAGCGAAATCTCCGTTCCGGTGGGTGGACAGGCCGTGGTGGGCGATATGCAGGTGAGCGTGCTGGCCTGTTCCATACGCCCCCCCGGCCAGATTCCGGACGCCGCCGTCTTTCTGTCGCTACAGAACACGGCCGATTCCAGTGGCGCGCCGGCGTTTCGTGGCTGGCTGCTCGGCTCGGAGCCGGGCGCCGCGGTGGCGGGCGATGCCAGCGAGGTTTTCCGGATCGTCGGATGCTCCTGAAAACCCGTCCGTACGGTGAAATACAAATGAAAAATATGTAAATTATTCCGCTACCTGATTTAATTTGTTGTATTTTTGCTACAGCCGCCGTCAATCCCTTCCGGCCCACTCGTTTTCGGTTCCAGCGATGCTAGATCGACCCTGGGTCCAACAAGAACCTGAACGCCAGCCCGATCCTTACGATCCGGCCATTTAGAGGAGTCATCGATGAGATTTCGGATAGCCCTGCTGACGGCTACAGTAGTCGCGGCGCCGTTGGCTCTCATGCACACGGCCAAAGCCCAGCCTGTCACCGGCTTCTATGTCGGCGGCGAAGGCGGCGTGAACTGGGAATCGAAAACCAAGGACGAGCATATCAACGTCAATGGCATGCACATTCAAGGGTCCGCCAAAAACTCATATCTCATTGGCCCGGAGGCCGAGGCCAGCGTGGGTTACGGGTTCGGAAACGGATTCCGGGTAGAGGTGGAAGGAGACTGGACGGAAAACCGCTTCAAGAACATCACCTCCTCTCTGGCCGGAGGCAAGGCCGCCGGTGATGAGCAGAAATACGGCGTCATGGTGAACGCGCTGTACGATTTCGATGTCGGCCTGCCTTATCTGTTCCCCTATGTCGGCGCCGGCGCCGGCTGGCAGCGGATCCATATGGACAATTTCGGCGGCACGTTCTACGGCGACAATCTTAACGTCGACAAGCACGCGAATGCGTTTGCCTATCAGGCGATCGCCGGTATCGCCGTGCCGCTTCCCCCGGTTCCGGGGCTTTCGTTCACCGTGGAGTACCGCTTCATGGGCCTTACGGGCACCCACCATTACTGGGGCTCCTACGGACCAGCCAACACGCCGGTCGGGTTCAAGATGGGGAACGAATTCAACCACAGCGTCCTCGCCGGTCTTCGCTATGCGTTTGGCGTGACCCCGCCGCCGCCTTCCCCGGCGCCCGCCCCGGCTCCGGTCGCGGCTCCGGCTCCGGCTCCGGCCAAAACCTATCTGGTGTTCTTCGATTGGGATAAATACAACCTGACCCCGCGGGCGATGGATATCATTTCCCAGGCCGCCAGCGACAGCCGCACCCAGCAGACGACCCAGATCCTCTGCAACGGCTATACCGACACCTCGGGCACGGCCAAGTACAACATGGGCCTGTCCTGGCGCCGTGCGAAGGCGGTGGCGGCTCAGCTCGTGGCCGATGGCGTGCCGGCCTCGGAAATCACCATGCACGGCTATGGCGAGACGCATCTCCTGGTCCCGACCGGACCCGGCGTGCGTGAGCCGCAGAACCGCCGCGTGGAAATCGTTCTCCAGTAACGCGGATTTCCGTTCCTTGCGCAAAATGCCTGGCAGGAAACCCTGCCAGGCATTTTTTGTGTCATCAAACCGCGCCGGCCTTGCCGAGTTTTTTTATCGCCGCGCCGAGCGGCCGCGCGCTCGCGCCGTATTCCGCCCACGCCTTCGATTGCGCAAGCAGCGGCAGCGCGGTGCGGATGGTGTAGGTTGAAGGGGTAAGACCCGGTTTCACCTGCGCCCAGTTCAGCGGCATGGAAACGGTGGCGCCCGGCCGGGCGCGCGG
>JAJYAF010000251.1 GCA_021779655.1 Pseudomonadota bacterium | reverse complement strand
GTGAGCAAAAGGGCCGGTTCCCAGAATTGCGGCTCGGGATGCCCGCCTTCGCGGATCTTCTCCATGGTGCGTACGACATTCAGCAATCCACATAAATCGGCGTAGAACATCGGGCCGCCGCGGTAGGCGTGAAAACCGTAACCCGTGAGGTAGATGAGGTCGATATCGGAAGCACGCAGGGCGATTCCCTCGTCGAGAATCTTCGCGCCTTCGTTGACGAGAGCCAGCACGCAGCGATCGACGATTTCCTGAGCGGAAAATCTGCGCGGCTTGATACCGAGCTGCTGGCGAACTCCGTCGATAATCTTGGCAACTTCAGGGTCAGGGACCGGATCACGGCGCCCCGCTTCGTAACGATAATAGCCGGAGCCCGATTTCTGCCCAAAGCGGCCGAGTTCGCAGATCCGGTCGGCGATCAGCAGCCGTTTCATGTCCGGATGTTCTTCGTAGTGTCGCTTGCGGACAAACCAGCTCACATCGTTGCCAGCCATATCCGCCATGCGGAACGGCCCCATGGCGAATCCGAAAGCTTCAACGGCCCGGTCCACCTCTCGTGGGGATGCGCCCTCCTCCAGCATCAGCATGGCTTCGCGCGAATAGCGGGCGATCATGCGGTTGCCGATGAACCCATCGCAAACCCCGGCAACCACGGCCGTCTTTTTGATGGTCTTGGCCAACTGCATCGCCGTAGCCAGCACATCCGGGGCGGTTTGCGCGCCGCGCACCACTTCGAGCAGACGCATCACATGCGCCGGGCTAAAGAAGTGCAGACCGATAACGTCGCCAGGGCGTTTGGTGAAATTCGCCATTTTGTTGATATCGAGCGTCGAGGTATTGCTCGCGAGGATCGCCCCTGGTCTGCACGCCTCGTCGAGCTTGCGGATAACCTGTTCCTTTACATTAATATCCTCAAACACGGCCTCGATAACCAAGTCGGCCCCGCGCAGGTCGTCATAGGATAGCGTTGGGCGCAGCAGCGCCATACGTTTTTCCGCTTCCTCGGGTTTCATTTTGCCGCGCTTGACCCGGTCCTGGTACACGCGGCGCACATTATCGGTTCCGCGTTTTATCGCCTCCTCGCTCAGCTCAAGCAATGTTACTGGAATGCCGGCATTCAAAAAGTTGATCGTAATGCCGCTACCCATGGTCCCACCGCCGACCACGCCGACTGCCTTGATCTCGCGTGTTGGCGTGTCCGCCGGTACGTCCGGAATTTTAGAAGCCGCGCGCTCGGCGAAAAAGGCATGGCGCAGGGACTTCGATTCATCGGTTTGCAGAAGGTGAAGAAAACCGGCGCGTTCGACCTGCAATCCTTCATCGAACGGTTTCGTCACTGCGGCCTCGACCGCTTCCAGGCATTTGAGTGGCGCGGGATAGTGCTGAGAGGCGGCGGCCACACCCTGACGGGCGAACAGAAAATAAGCTTCCGGCTTTGGATGACTGACGGACAAATCCCGTACGCGGCGGATCGGACGCTTCTCATCGATCACGCGACGGGCGAAGATAAGTGCCTCTTCCAGCAGATCCGCTTCACTGTAAGCATCGAACAAGGCGGTGCCTTTGAAGTGTCTGGCTGGAAGTGTTGCGCCCGAAACAATCATATTGAGGGCGGCTTCCGCGCCGATCAGCCGCGGCAGACGCTGCGTGCCGCCGGCTCCGGGCAACAACCCCAGCTTGACTTCCGGCAAGGCGACAATCGTTTTTGGCTCCGCCACGCGGAAATGGCAGGCGAGCGCGAGTTCCAAACCGCCACCCATGCACACCCCGTTCACGGCAGCGATCACCGGTTTGTTCGTCGTGTCGAGGTAGTTGATAATGGTGCCCAAGCTGGGCTCGGCAGCCATTTTCGGCGTGTTGAATTCGCGGATGTCGGCCCCGGCGGAGAAAACTTCGGCACCGACCAGCACCAGCGCCTTAACGGCCGCGTCCTTTTCGGCTCGGCGAAGTCCGTTCAGTAACCCGCGACGCAGCGCATGGCCCAAACCATTGACCGGCGGATTATGCATCGTCACCACGGCAACGGCATCGCGAACTTCATATTGCGCAGCGCACATGGACGGCTCCTATTCGAACAAAACGAAACGTCGTACCCGACTTCTTGGCCGCTGAGCCTTGGTTCGTGAAAAGAAGCGCTCCGTGCACGGCCATGATCGCCATGCACGGAAGCGCCTCAAATCGGTTAAACCGGGTCCCAGGTGAACACTTCCCCGCTGCGCTCCAGCGGCACCATGGCGGAGCGCAAGGCCGGGTAGCCATGCTCGGCGATGCGTTGCGGCGTCCAGCCCTCGCTCCGATGGATGGAACGCACCGGGCGGATGGCGCCCATCAGGAAAATCTCGTTGAGGCGCGTGCCGAAGACCTGGCCGGTCACATCCTTGGCCGCGTCGGAGGCGAGAAACACCGCCATCGGCGCGTTTTTTTCAGGCGTCATCAGCTGAACCTTCTTTATCCGCTCCTTCTGTTCCGGCGTGTCGGTGGGGATGGACCCGGTCATCCGGCTCCAGGCGAAGGGGGCGATACAGTTCGAGCGGACATTATAGCGCTTCATGTCGAGCGCAATGGATTTCGACAACGCGACGATGCCGAGCTTGGCCGCGGCATAGTTCGCCTGGCCGAAATTGCCGATCAGCCCCGAGGTGCTGGTCATGTGCACGTAGGCGCCGGATTCCTGGCGCCGGAAATGCTCGGCGGCGGCGCGGCTTACGAAAAAGCTGCCATTGAGATGCACCCCGATGACCGCGAGCCAATCCTCCGGCGACATTTTGTGAAAAATAACATCGCGCAGGATACCCGCATTGTTGACGACAATATCGATGCGCCCGAAGGAATCCAGGGCCGCCTGAACAATCTTCTGCGCGGAACTCCACTCGCTCACGCTCTCCGTACAGACGGCGGCGCGGCCGCCAAGCTTCTCGATCATCTGCTTGGTTTCCTCCGCCGGGGTTGCGGATTTACCTTCGCCGGTCACCGAGGAACCGATATCGGCAACAATCACGGCCGCCCCCTCCTCGGCCATCGCCAAGGAAATCCCCCGGCCAATACCGCCGCCCGCGCCGGTAACAACGGCAACCTTCCCTTCCAACATCCGCTTCGACATATACAACCACCTTCTCCGAATAGTTCACTACAAGTTATGCCGGCTCATGATTATGCCAACCCACCGACAGCTATAATTATGCCAGCTTGAAACACAACCATCTCGTCTTTCACGGCCTGTTTTTTGAATCGGATCTGTAAACCGGCGCTCCGAACCCTCAACAAATCCGGCTTCCGGAACGACCTAGAAGGTTCTGGCAATTATCTCTTTCATAATTTCGTCGCTTCCACCGTAAATTCGTCCGACGCGTGCATCCGCCCAGGCACGGCCGATCTGGTATTCCACCATATAACCGTTCCCACCATGGAGCTGCAAAAACTCGTCAAGCAAACGGTTCTGCATTGCCGTCGCGTTAAGCTTCACAATAGCCGCTCTCTCAGGCGTAAGCTGGCGCTTCATATGAAGATCGATGCAATCATCGACGAATACCCGCAGCATGGTGGCTTGCGCCTTTGCCTCGGCCAATTTGAATCGCGTGTTCTGGAATTCGAACACCTTGTTGCCGAAAGCGCTTCTCTCGCGCGTGTAATCAACCGTTTTCGCCAGGAACGCTTCGATCGTCTTCGTCCCCCGCACCGCCGCGATCAGCCGTTCCTGAGCCAGTTCATGCATCAGGTATTTGAAGCCCATATTTTCCTCGCCAAGGCGATTATCGACGGGCACGACAACATTGTCGAAAAAAAGCTCGGCCGTGTCCTGAGCCATCAAGCCGATTTTTTCCAGTTTACGCCCTTTGGAAAAACCCGGCGTTCCTTCTTCAACCACGATCAAAGACACGCCCTTGGCCCCACGTTCGGGGGCCGTCTTGGTAACCACAATTACGATTTCGGAGTTTATGCCGTTGGTGATAAAGGTTTTGCTGCCATTGATCACATAATGGTCGCGCTCGCGGCGGGCCGATGTGGCCACGGATTTCAAATCACTGCCGGCGCCAGGCTCTGTCATGGCGATGGCGCCAATCAGATCGCCGGTCGCCATGCGTGGCAGCCAGCGATGTTTTTGCTCCTCCGTGCCATAGGCGTAGATATAAGGCGCAACGATATCGGAATGAAGCGGAAAGCCAAGGCCGCTCGCATTGGTGCGGCCGACCTCTTCAACCACAACCGCGGCATGTCCAAAATCCCCGCCGGCTCCGAAGGGCTCAGGCAACATGGTGTTCAGCAAGCCCTCCCGACCGGCTTTGCGCCACACCTCTTTCGGGACAATCCCTTGTCGTTCCCACTCTGCGTGAAACGGGACCACCTCTTTTTCAAAAAATCGGCGTACCTGCCGCGCAAATTCCCGATGATCTT
>JAJYAF010000250.1 GCA_021779655.1 Pseudomonadota bacterium | reverse complement strand
CTCCCATTTCTCGGGATTGTGGTAGTTGATGCGCCAATCCCAATATTGCTCGACGAAGGCATCCGGCATGTCGTTCACGCGGGCATCCCCGAAGAAAGGGATAAAATATTTCTCCGACATGAACTTGTGCAGCCGCCGGCGATGAATCGACAGGCCGGTTTCGTGAGCGCTGTAGAAGCGCTTCCATAGGTCCTTGAATTTGAGGTTCCCGGCGATTCTCACATCCACACCGAGCTTCTGTTCGGCCCGGAGTTCGTAGAACAGGTCCTCAGCCAGGTTGAGGGCAGTGGGAAGGTCGCGGGTCTTGAGGGACCGGATGATGTAGCCGGTGACGCCGGGAATTTTCAGGCGGGCCTGATAGACCTGCTGGTTGGTGTCGCCTCGCCGGTACACCATGACAGCCCCGTCTCGGAGGCGGTGGGCTTGCTGGTAGAAGCTCTCGACCATGATCCAAACTCCACAATTTCTGTGAAAGTTCTGTGCAAAACGCTAACTGGAAACAGCGTCGGAAACAAGGGTCTGTAAAGCGTCTGTGAATGTAAAAACAGGGACCTGATATTCATCAAGTCCCTGTTTTAATTGAATAAATTGAAGCCTAAGACTTAGCGCTTGGAGAACTGGAAACTGCGGCGGGCCTTGTCCTTGCCGTATTTCTTGCGCTCCACCACGCGGGAATCACGGGTGAGGAAGCCCGCGACCTTCAAAATGCCGCGCAGATCCGGTTCATAGAAGGTAAGCGCGCGGGAAATGCCGTGGCGCACCGCGCCCGCCTGGCCGGAAAGCCCGCCGCCGGTAACCGTGCAGGTTACGTCGAACTGATTGTAGCGATCCGCCACCAGGAAGGGCTGGGTGATCAGCATGCGCAGCACCGGCCGGGCGAAATAGTGCGGAGCCTTCTTGCCGTTCACGGTAATCTCGCCCTTGCCGGGCCTGATCCAGACGCGGGCAACGGCGTTCTTGCGCCGCCCGGTGGCGTAGGAGCGTCCCTGGGCATCACGCTTCGGCTCTGGCCGAGGTGCCGCTGCTTCCGCTGTGACCAGGCTGCTCAGGTTCTTGAGGCCGGCGAAGCCGGTATCGGTGTCAGACATGCTTCAGACCCTCCGGTTCTTGCGGTTCAGCGCACCGACATCAAGCGGTGTCGGCGCTTGCGCGGCGTGCGGATGTTCCGCTCCGGCATAGATGTGCAGGTTCTTCATCTGCCGGCGTTGCAAGGGGCCACGCGTGATCATGCGCTCCACGGCTTTTTCCAGCACCCGCTCGGGATGCGCGCTGCCCAGCCGCTGGCCGGCGGTACGGCCCTTGATTCCGCCCGGATAGCCGGTGTGGTAGTAGAAAACCGATTGCTCGGCCTTCTTGCCAGTGAGCTTCACCTTCTCCGCGTTGACGATAATGATATTGTCTCCGCAATCCACATGCGGGGTGAATTGCGGCTTATGCTTGCCGCGCAGCCGGTTGGCGATGATGACGGCAAGCCGGCCGAGCACCAGCCCCTCCGCGTCGATCAGCACCCAGTCCTTCCTGACATCCGCCGGTTTCAGCGAAGCGGTGGTTTTCATGATGGTTGACCCTCAACAAAAGCGGGCGGCTTATCGGGATTCTCTCGCTCAAAGTCAAGGGCAGGAGTTGGTGGTACTATAATACCCGCATAAAACCCTGGCGTGCTACCCGCCCCGTTTCCTCCAGCGCCTGTTCAAGGCTCGCGCGCGGCTGCCAGCCGAGATCGAGCGCGGCCCGCGGCTCGGCGAGGAAATCGCCGGAAAGGCTCTGCCACAAGCTGCCGCGGCCGAGCAGGCGGGCAACGGCGCCGAGCAAGGCGGGCGGCGCAGGCAGAAGCCGGGCCGGCACGTCCATCCCGCGCGCCAGCGCACGGATGAGTGCCGGCGTGGCGATGGCCTGCGGGCTGGCGGCCAAAGCCATGGGTGGTGGCGCTGTGCTGGCAAGTACAAGCGCGACGAGCCGCGCGAGATCGGCAACCGCAATGAAAGAGCGGCGGTTCGTCAGGGCCCCGAAGGGCAGTGGCAGGCCGCGCCGCAGCAGCCGCATCAGCGGTTGCAGATTGCCGGGGCAGCCCGGGCCGATCACGGCGACCGGCCGCAGGATGCTCAAGCCCTCGCCGAAGACAGCCGCGACCGCGCGTTCCGCCAGAAGCTTGCTCTCCGCATAGGCGTCCGCCGGCGCGAAAGCGGTGGCGTCTCCCACCCGGCCCGCATGGACCCGGCCATGGACATGCGCCGTGGAGATCAGGACCAGCCGCCGGACACCCGCCGCCTTGGCCTGCGCGGCGACGTTGACCGCCGCATCCAGATTCGCCCGGCGCCACGCAACCTGCGAGACGCCGCGCCGGTGGCCAAGCCCGGCGGCATGCACCACGGCGTCAACGCCGGTGAAATCGAGGCGGGCATCGGCGAGGTCTCCGGTGACCACAGGCTGGATGCCGGAAGGCAGGTCCGCGAGCCGGCGAACGCCGCCTTTCACGCGATGGACCGCCGCCAGTTCCCGCGCGATGGCGCCGCCGATATAGCCGGAAGCGCCGGTGATGAAGACCGTGGACAAGGAACTTTAGGCTCAATCCAGACGGGGTTCGCTGCGCCGGCCCGGCCGAGGGGAAAGGCGTGCCTCCGGGCGCTCCCGCCGAGCGGCGAACGGCTCCGGGGGCGGCGGGGCGCGGGATGGCTCAGGCGGCGGTTCCGCCCGCTTCGGCTGGGCGAAACCGGGCAGGTCGAAGGGGCCGGGATCTTCGGCGAAGCTGCGCCCGCCAAGGCCACGCGCCGAGAGCGTGAGGTTGCGCAACTCCTCCGTTAGCGTATCCAACTGCGCCTCCATCGCCTCCAGCCGGGGCTTAACGCCGAAAACGCTGAACGGCATCAGCAGAAAGGCAAACAGGAACAGCAGAGCGGGAATCGCGAGAAGTAGAAATGCCCAGTCGGGAAGCCAGTCCGGCAGGGTGAAAGGCAGGGTCATGCCCAAGTTCTATCCTCCCCGTTACGTCGTGTGGCAAGCATTTTGGGCGTCCACAGCGGTTTTACAGGGCCGATTCTTTTATAGGGCCGATTCTTTACGCAATGGGCAAATCGCGGCGCAATTTGTGCATTGCGGCGCGGCGAACAAACCCGTTAAACTAGCTCTCGTGGCATAATCGCGCACAAACCCAAGGTTTAGAGGGGAAACCCCGCTTTGGCTTCCCTTATATTAAGGAGACCCGCATGCCGAGCTTGATCCATCCCGATGAAACCCAACCCGTCTCCAATCCGCTCGACCTTGTGGAGCAAGTCGCCATTGCCAATGAATGGGTATTCGATCGCCGTTCCGACGCCGAGATGGCGGCTGAAGCGCCGGGCAAATGGTGCGATTACGGCCTGTTTTTCTGCTGGTCGCACGAGATTTCGGTCATGCATTTCTCGTGCGCATTCGACCTGAAAGCGCCGGAGAAGCGCCGCACGGCTTTGTATGAATTGCTCGCGAAAGCCAATGAGAGGCTCTGGATAGGCCATTTCGGCATGGATGATGACAATGGCATGCCGATCTATCGCCATTCCGTGCTGCTGCGCGGCGCGCCCGGCGCTTCTGCCGAATCGATCGAGGATATGGTCGATATCGCCATCACCGAATGCGAGCGTTTCTTTCCCGCCTTCCAGTTCGTCCTCTGGGGCGGCAAATCCACCGAGGAGGCGTTGGCCGCCGCCATGCTGGAATGTGTCGGCGAAGCATGAGATGAAGGGGCCATGACGGAAGGCCCTTTACCAACTCCTCTCGTGCGCCCGCTGCCGCCCCTGCTGCTGGTCGGCGGCGGAAAAATGGGTTCCGCGCTGCTTGCCGGCTGGCGCGAGCGGGGACTGGCACAGGCGGTCGTCATCGACCCGGCGCCGGAGGCGGCAAAACTCGCGGCGCCTGAAGTAACCGTTTACGCTTCGCCGAATGCCGTCCCCGCGGGCTTCACACCGGCCGCGGTGGTGCTGGCGGTGAAGCCGCAGACCGCGGCATCGGCCTTGCAGGGATATGCGCGCTTCGCCGGGCATGCCATGTTCATCTCCATCATGGCGGGCCAAACGCTGCATGCGCTGGCTGCCATGCTCGGCGTGCGCACGGCCGCCATCATCCGGGCCATGCCGAACACGCCGGCGGCGGTGCGGCAGGGAATTACGGTCGCGGTCGCCAACGCCCATGTCTCCGAAAGCCAGCATCAGCTCGCGGACAGGCTGCTCGCGGCCGTGGGAGAAATCGCCTGGGTTCAGGATGAGAGCCTCCTGGACCCGGTGACCGCTATTTCCGGCGGCGGACCTGCCTATGTGTTTCTGCTGGCGGAATTATTGGAAAAGGCCGGGCGGGAACAAGGGTTGCCGCCCGAGTTGGCCCGGCTGCTGGCGCGCCGGACGATCATCGGCGCCGGAGTGCTGCTGGCC
>JAJYAF010000249.1 GCA_021779655.1 Pseudomonadota bacterium | reverse complement strand
TACTGGGGAGAAGGCGCCACCACGCTGGAGTGGGCGGTGGCCTCGCCGGCGCCGCACCACACCTTTGAGGACGTGCCCGTCATCCGCTAGGCTGACGGCATGAGCGATCGCGTGGCTGTAAACTCCGCCGTCACTTCCGCCGCGCTCGGTACCACCGCCGGGGACTGGATCGCGCTGCTGAAGCCGCGCGTGATGTCCCTGGTGGTATTTACCGGGGCGATCGGGCTGGTGATCGCGCCGGCGCGGATAAACCCCGTTCTGGCGCTCACCGCGATCCTGTGCATCGCCGTGGGGGCCGGCGCCGCCGGGGCGATAAACATGTGGTACGACAGCGACATCGACGCGCTGATGAAGCGCACCGCGTCGCGCCCGGTGCCTGCGGGCCGGATCGAGCCCGGCGCGGCGCTCGGCTTCGGGATTTTCCTTGCCGTATGCGCCGTGCTGCTGATGGCGGTGGCAACCAACCTGGTCGCGGCCGGGGTGCTCGCGCTCTCCATCGGCTTTTATGTTTTTATCTATACGATGTGGCTGAAGCGGCTGACGCCGCAGAATATCGTCATCGGCGGCGCCGCCGGGGCCTTTCCCGCCGTGATCGGCTGGGCCGCCGCGACGGGCAACATAACCCTGCTGCCGCTGCTGCTGTTCGCCATCGTCTTTTTCTGGACACCGCCGCATTTCTGGTCGCTCTCCCTCTACGCCTGCGGGGATTATCAGCGGGCTGGCGTGCCGATGCTCCCGGTAGTGAAGGGCGCGCGCCATACGCGGGTGAGCGTGGCGGCCTACACGCTGGTTCTGCTGCCGGTGAGCCTGATGCCCTACTGGCTCGGGCTGGCCGGGCGGATATACGGCGCCGCCGCCCTGGTGCTGGGGCTGGGCTTCGCCTGGTATGCCTTTGGCGTGTTGTATGACCGGCAGGATGCAGGCGGGCGCAGCCTGAGCGGCGACGCGCCGGCCCGGGCGGCGTTCAAATTCTCCATTCTTTATCTGTTTTTGCTGTTCGGCGCTTGCGCGATCGACCGGCTGGCATGAAACCGCCAGGTGTCAAACGCTCCGGCATCGAACATTCCGGCACGAAGTTTCCGCATGAAAACTGGCCGCCGGAGATGGTGGCGGAGTTCAGGCGGCGGCAGCGCGGCCGCAACTGGGCGCTGTTCGCGGTGCTGGTGGGTTTCTGCCTGCTGATTTACGCGGTGGCGGTGGTCAAGCTGCACGAATACGGGCAGATGTGGTGAAGCAAGGCAAGGGACGGCAAGGAAGAGGGTGAGGCAATGAGCGGCACGGTCCATACGGCAACCGATCAGATCAAGGCGACGGTTCCGCACCCATACCATCTGGTGACACCCAGTATCTGGCCGCTGGTGGGGGGCGCTTCCGCCGGCGTGCTGTTCACCGGCATCATCCTCGCGGCGCATTTCCATATCCTCCTCGTGCTCGGATTTGGCCTGCTCTGCGTGGCCACCGTGATGTTCATGTGGTGGCGGGACGTGATTCACGAGAGCCAGGTGCCGGGGCTGCACAAGGTCGTGACGCAGGTCGGGCTGCGCTACGGCATGGCGCTGTTCATTACCTCCGAGGTGATGTTTTTCGTCTCCTTTTTCTGGAACTATTTCAATTACTTCTTCTACCCATCCACGATGGGAACGGCCTTCGCGCCGGTCTGGCCGCCCAAGGGGCTGCACACCATCGACCCTTTCGCCATCCCCCTGTTCAACACCATGGACCTGCTGCTCTCCGGCACCACCATCACCTGGGCGCATCACTGCCTGATCGAGGGCGACAACAAGGGCACGGTGCAAGGGCTGGCGGTTACCGTCCTGCTCGGCATCGCCTTCCTGTGCGGGCAGGGCTGGGAATATACCCATTCGCCCTTCCCCTTCTACCATGGCGGGATTTTCGCCTCCTCCTTCTTCATCGCCACCGGGTTTCACGGGTTCCATGTCATCATCGGCACGGCGTTCTTAACCGTCTGCCTGTTCCGGGCGATGGCGCATCAATTCAACCCGCAACGCCATTTCGGGTTCGAGGCGGCGGCCTGGTACTGGCATTTCGTGGACGTGGTGTGGCTGTTCCTGTTCGTCTGCATCTACTATCTGGGGCGCAGCGCCATCACCGCCGGCTGACGATCGCCCGGCCCCCATGGCCCGGCTGCCGATGCGGGTGCGGCAAGCAGAAGGCGGCGCCTTTCAATGATGCCGGCCCATCGCAGCGCCGATCCGCGCTGGCGGCGGCTCATCGCGCCGGGGATTTCCGCTTTCGTCTGTTTCTGGCTGCTGATCGGGCTTGGCGTCTGGCAGTTGCACCGGCTGAAGTGGAAGGAAAAAATCCTGGCCGAGATCGCCCATGCCGAATCCGCGCCGCCCATGCCGCTGCCCGCGCATCCCCGGCGGTTCGAGAAGGTGGTGGTGACGGGCCGCTGGATACCCGGCAAGGCAGCGCTGTATGGCGACGAGGTGCATGACGGGCCGGTAACCCCGGTCGAGGGCGGGGAGTTGCTCCAGCCGTTGCGGGTGGCTTCCGGGCCGGTGGTGCTGGTGGATCTGGGCTGGGTCCCGGCGCGCGCGCCGGTGCCGGTGGCGGAACCGGCGGGCGCGGCAAGTGTGGTCGGCTATGTCCGCAATGGGGAAAAACCCGGCTGGTTCGCGGGCAGGGACAACCCGGCGGCAGGGCTTTTCTACACGCTCAACCCGGCGCGGATCGGTGCCGCGATGGGGCTGCGGGAGGTCGCGCCCTTCCTGTTGGTGGCGATGGGCAAGCCGCCGCCGCCCGGCTCGCCGCTGCCGCAGCCGGCGGCGCACCTGCCGCGCCCGCCCAACAACCACTACCAATACGCGCTCACCTGGTTCGGCCTCGCGCTCGTCCTGGTGTTCGAGTTCGTCTTCTTCGCCCGCAAGCGCCTGCGCGACCCCTGAATCGGTATTTTTAGCGAGCGGGGCGAGATATGGGCGAGACCCTCATGCGGACCATTCCGACCTACATCCTGGCGGCGATCGCGGAAATCGGCGGCTGCTTTGCCTTCTGGGCATGGCTGCGCCTGGGCAGGACGCCGCTATGGGTGCTGCCCGGCCTGGCCAGCCTCGGCCTGTTCGCCTGGGCGCTTACCCGTATCGACACGAGTACCGCCGGGCGCGCCTACGCGGCCTATGGCGGCATCTATATCCTGGCCTCGCTGATCTGGATGTGGGCGGTCGAAGGCTCCCGTCCGGACCGTTGGGACACAATCGGCGTGGCGATCTGCCTTTGCGGCGCCGCGGTCATCCTCTTCGGGCCGCGCGGCGCATGAGCGCATCGGCCGCCACGCCTGGAAATCGCCGTCGGCAGCCTTACCTTAATTAAAATCGCACATTGGATTCAACGAACCACAGACAGGGGGATGAGAATGGTGGATGCCCCAGGGCGCCCCGGAATTTCGCCGCGCTGGACTTCCAGCGACAAGGACGGGGTGGGAACCGCCCTGTCCCTGCGCAGTTCCGTCTGGTTCACCCATAGTCACGGAATATTGAACGAGATCTACTTTCCCTCGGTCGATTCCGCCTGCACGCGCGATTGCGGCCTCATCGTCACCGACGGCCTGCCCAGCGGCTTTTTTTCCGAGGAGAAGCGCGACACCAGCGCGAAAATCCGCCGCTATGCCGATGGCGTGCCGATGTTCAACATCAGCACCCAGTGCAAAAGCGGGCGCTTCGCCGTGGAAAAGCACATCCTTACCGATCCCCGGCACGACGCGGTATTGCAGCGGATCCGGCTGATTCCCGGGCCGGGCGAGACACGTCTGCGGCTGTTCATGCTGCTCGCGCCGCATCTGGTGAACAGGGGCCAGCACAACACTGCCTGGCTCGGCGATTACAAGGGCCGGAAAATGCTGTTCGCCTCCGGCTCCGGCACCTCGCTGGCGCTTGCCTGCGCCGGCGGGTTCGCGGCCCGCAGCGTGGGGTTCGTTGGCGTCTCCGACGGCTGGCGCCTGCTGCGCGACAATGGCGAACTGTCGATGAGCTACGACCGGGCGGAGGACGGCAATGTCGCCCTATGCGGCGAGCTGGCGGCCGACGTGGTTCATCTGGTTGCGATCGGCTTCGGCCGAAGCCCGGTGGCTGCGGCGTTCCAGGCGGTCGCCAGCCTGGAGCGCGGCTACGCGCGCTGCGAGGCGGAGTACGCCGAGCAATGGCTGAACTGGCAGCGCCGGTTGCAGCCGCTCGATCCGCCGCATCCGGACGGGACGCATAACCTCTACCGGATCAGCACCACCGTTCTGCGCACGCATGAAAGCCCGCTTTTCCCGGGCGGCAGCATCGCCAGCCTGTCGATTCCCTGGGGCTTCGCCAAGGGGGACGACGATATCGGCGGCTACCATCTGGTCTGGCCTCGCGATCTGGTGGAGACGGCGGGCGCATTGCTGGCCTGCGGC
>JAJYAF010000248.1 GCA_021779655.1 Pseudomonadota bacterium | reverse complement strand
ACAACCATGTATGTGAACGGTCTACCATGCCCGATGTGCATGTCCGCGATTTTTTGGGCGCGCATTGGCAAGGTTTACTACGGGTGCGATGCGGCGGACGCCGAGGCGATCGGCTTCGACGATAATGAATTTTATCGCCAGTTGGCCAGGCCGGCCGCCGATCGCACCACGCCCGCTCTTCAGTTGACCGCATGCGTGGACGAGGCGCGTGAATGCTACCATGCGTGGACGGAGCGGGCGGAACGGATTCCCTATTGATCAATTCGGCAAGCGGCTTGTTCGCTAGCTCATTGAAGTTTGGGATTTGCAGCGTGTCGTGAAGCTACGGGAAGCGTCGATTCCGGTGAAGGGCCGCAGGCCGGCGTTGCTATGACCGGCATTGGCAAGGTCAGCACCGCCGGCGCCGGATTCCGCGAAGTACCGTTCGATGAAACCGACATAGGCCGGCGCGACCCACGCGATCCTTTTTGATAACAATCGCCCTCATCTGGGTCGCCCATATCGAAATGGATCGCGCGCTAGGCATGGACCACGTAGCTGAACAGCCGCGCCGATCCATCCTCCGCGCTCTCGCGATAGACGCCTTGAATTTCCGCCTCGAAGCCGGGGAAGAGATTGCTGCCTTCTTCCACCATCCGCAGATAGGACAGGACCGGAGAATCGGGCGCGCCGTAACGCTCGCCGGGCAGGACAAGGCCGATCCCGGGCGGATAAACCAGCGCGACGGTAGCGGCGATGCGGCCGCTCAACCGTTCCAGCGGCAGATAATCCACCTTGTTGTGCACGAGGCATTCCCAGGCCGCGCGCGGCAGCATCGCCTGCCTGGGCAGAAATGCGGCCTGAAACAATTCCCGCTGGAGGCGGCTGGCCTGATGGCGGCGGTAGAAATCGTGCAGGCCCGCGCAAAGCTCGCGCAGGCCCAGGCCCTCGTAAGCTTTCCGATGGCGCGCGATGAATTCCGGCAGGGCAAGGCGAAGCGGCGCATTGCTATCGTGCATTTCCTTGAAGGCGACCAGGGCGGCGAGCAGCGTGCCCGCCTTGCTTGCCTCCAACCCGGGCGTGAGCAAAAAAAGGATCGAATTGAAATCATTCTTCTCCGGCACGATGCGCCGTTCGCGGAGAAATTCCGCGAGCACGGGCGCCGGCACGCCATGTTCGGCATACGCGCCGGTTTTCCGGTCGAACCCCGGCGTGAGCAAGGTGAGCTTGTTGGGATCGGTCATGGCATAGCCGGCCACGAGATCGGGGAAACGGTGCCAGGCGGCGGAAGGCTCGAGCGCCCATGCCTCGGGACGCTGGGCAAGAATGTCAGTGGCAATGGCTTCCCACGGTTCGCCCTGGAAATGCTCGGGCACGAACGGGTCAAAAAACCAGGCTTGCGCGGCATCACGCGCGCGGAGGGCATAATCCGCTGCCACAGCGCCTCGCCAGCCCGGCCCTTCATCATTTGCGCGCCGACATCCAGGGAAGCGAACAGCGGATAAAAAGGCGAGGTGGAATAATGCAGCATATAGAGTTCGTTGAAGCGCCGTGCCTCCACGCGCGAAGCGCCTTGCACATGGGAATCCTTTACGTGAATCTGCGAGGCTTGGGAAAAGCCGGCGAGTTGCTTATGCGTGGATTGCGTGGCGATGATTCCCGGGTCGCCGGGCTTGACCTGCAATCCCATCGCGTAGCGGCCCTTGAACAGAGGATGGAATTTCATGAAGCCGGCCCAGGCTTCCTCGAACAGTATATATTCGCAAAGCGGCCCCACACGCTGCAGGATCATTTCGGCACTGTAAATCGTGCCGTCATAGCTGCATTGCTCAAGTACGCAGGCGCGGAAAGGCCGCGGCGCATCCGCGATGGACTTGTTTGTCACCAGCGGACTGCTGCGAATGGCGGCCCGAATGGCGCCGTCCTCCAGCGCATGCCAGGCAACGGGGCCGATAAGGCCGTGGGCGTTGCGCGTGGTCTCCAGGTGGATCGGCACGCCGCCGCCAAGCAAAAGCGCGCCATGCACCGCGGCCTTGTGGTTGTTGCGATCAAACAACACCAGATCGCCGGGAGCGACGATTGCGGATAGCGCGATTTTGTTGGAGGCCGAAGTGCCGTTGAGGACGAAATAGGTGCGTTCCGCGCCGAAAATTTTGGCGGCCTCGATTTCCGCCTGCCGCGCCGGACCCTCATGCACCAGAAGATCGCCGAGTTCGACCACCGAGTTGTCAAGATCGTTGCGGAAAATCGCCTCGCCCAGATGCTCGACAAAGACCTGGCCGATCGGGCTTTTGCGATAGAACACGCCGCCATTATGGCCAGGGCAGGTCCAGAGCTGATTGCCCTGCTCGGCATAATCCACCATGGCGCCGAAAAACGGCGTTTTCAGGCTGTTCGCGTAGCGTAACAGATGATCGGCGAGGTTATTCGCGATGAAGGCCGGCGTGTCCTCTCCGGCGAACACATAGCCCGCGGCATGATGCAGCGCGCCAACGCCGATCTCCTGGAACCGATGCCGCCTCGCGAGCAAAAAAATCGGCATTTCCAGCCCACGTTGACGAACCTGTTCAATGAATGTCTCGACATCGCCGAAGGCCGCGTCGGCGCCCCATTCCGCGAGCACGCAGCCGATGGCCGCATCGGCGGCGATGGCCGCCGTAGCATCGCCGAGATTTTGCGCCTGGGTTACGGCGATGCCGCGAGCGGCAACAGCATTCACGATGCCTTCGAGATGGGTTTTTTCCGTGCCGCTCAGTTGCGCGGAATCCACGGCCAGCAGGAAGCGGAACATCGTTTCAAAGCGCATTGGGCGATCTCCTCACCGACCAGGAATCGCCGGAAAGCGCCTTTCCATGCATTGATCCGCGTCAAAGACTCTGGGCCAGGGAAGAACCCTTGTTAGAGCCGATGAACTTGCTCATCCGACCGGCCAGCAAAGCCGGTATCGAAAACGCCGCCCATTATAAATCCCCTCGGGTTTGACCTGAATCAATCTCCATCGGGACGTATTCGGTTATTTCTTCCAAACCAAGAATGGCTCGAACCCAGGGATGAACACAGGAGTGTCACAATGAATGATCAACCAGGCGTGCCGGCCGTAACGGCCGGCACGGATACCGAAAACACGGCGCAGCAGCCGAAATCCCGGCAGCTTGGCGTGGTCCTGCTCACCGGCGTCGTCATCAGCTCGATGATCGGCGGCGGGTCGTTCAATCTGCCGCAGAACATGGCGCAGGCCGCTGGGCTGGGCGCGGTCGTGATCGCCTGGATCGTCACGTTCGTGGGAATGTTCTTTCTGGCGAATTCGTTCCGGACGCTGGCCGACAAGCGGCCCGACCTTACCGCCGGCATCTATTCCTACGCGCGCGAAGGCTTCGGCAAGTTCGCCGGATTCATGATGGCCTGGGGCTACTGGCTGAGTGCCGCGTTCGGCAACGTCGCCTTCGCCGTGCTGGTGATGCAAATTCTCGGCTATTTCTTTCCTGTCTTCGGCAATGGCCAGAACATCGCATCGCTGATCGGCGGTTCCGCGCTGATCTGGTTCATGTGTTTCCTCGTGCTAAGCGGGGTACGGCGCGCCGCGACGCTGAACGTGCTGGCCAGCGTGCTGAATATTCTCACCATCGGGCTGGCGATAATCCTCATGGCCGTATTCGCCAAGGGCGCGTATTTCCACCTGGATATCTGGGGCAAGGCCAATCATTTGGGCGGCGTTCTTGGCCAGGTGAAGAGCACGATGCTGGTCACGCTCTGGGTGTTCATTGGCATCGAAGGTGCCGTCGTAATTTCCGACCGCGCGCGCAAGCAGAGCGATGTTGGAATCGCAACGTTCGCCGGTCTTGGCATATGCACCATTCTTTATGCCTTGCTCTCCATCCTTCCTTTCGGCAGCATGACACAGCCTGAGCTTGCCAAGCTCGCGAACCCCTCCGCCGCCTATGTGCTTAATGCGCTGGTGGGACAATGGGGCGGGGTATTCGTGAATGTCTCCCTTTTGATCTCGGTTTTGGCCTCCTGGGTGGCCTGGACCATTCTGGTTGCGGAACTTCCCTTCATGGGCGCGCGTGACAAGGTATTTCCGGGTTTTCTGTCGCATGAAAACCGCCATCATGCGGCAGCGCCCTCGCTGTGGATTTCCACGCTCGTAATGCAGGTGATGATGTTCGTCGTGCTGTTCGCGCATAATGCCTGGATCTGGATGATCAGCATCACCGGCGTGATGGTTCTTCCGCCCTATCTCGCCAGCACGGCCTATTTGTGGAAATACGCCACCGTCGGCGCCTATCAGAGCACTGCCAGCGAGACGCGCCGGGAATCGATGCTCACCGGTATTCTCGGAACCGTTTACGCGGCCTGGCTGCTCTACGCCGCGGGCCTGCAATATTTGCTGATGTCCACGGTGATGTTTTTGATCGGCGTGCCGGTGTTCTGGTGGGCACAGCGTGAGCAGAAGGCGGCCCGGGCA
>JAJYAF010000247.1 GCA_021779655.1 Pseudomonadota bacterium | reverse complement strand
TATCCTCGCCACACCCGCCGCACCAATCCTGAAAATCAGCCCACGGGCGAACGCGGCGGCGGGGGCTTGTGGTATCTCGCTGGAAGCTTATCTGCGGGCGCAGGCGCCACTCACCAGCCGGCCGGTCGACCGCGTGCATCGGGTGGTGCTCGCCGGCAGCATGGCGGCGTACGATTGGACGATCAATGGCAAGACCTGGAAAAACCATGATCCCTTGCAGGTGAAGCAAGGCGAGCGCGTGGCATTTGACATCTTCAACCACAGTATGATGGCGCATCCGATGCATCTGCACGGGCATCATTTTCAGGTTCTCGCCATCGATGGCCACCCACTCCCGGGCGCCATGCGCGACACCGTATTGGTGCCGCCGATGACCCTGATGCGCATTGCCTTCGATGCCAATAACCCCGGGCGCTGGCTGTTCCATTGCCATAATCTCTACCACATGGCGGCCGGCATGATGACGGAGGTGCGCTATGTCTGAAACCAGGCTGGTAAATTTTTCACGAGAGACAAGGAGCGAGTTCATGAAAACGACTCTTCGTAACATTGCGGCGGCGGCTTTGGCGCTGGCCGCAACCACGCCGGCGGCATTGGCGGATTCATCGGCGCCCCCAACGGCTATTACCGGCCCAGGCTGGACTGGTTACGGCCCGGGGCCGTGGATGATGGGCGGCTGGGGCGGCGGCCCCATGATGGGATATGGTGGAGGCGGTTGGATCATGATGATTTTTGGCGCGGTTATCGTTGTCGCTCTTCTGGTGTTCCTCTTCCGTGCGTCCGCATGGACGGCACATCCGCCGCAACAACCAATGCCGCATAACCGGGCAAATTCAGCGGGGCTACATGCGCTCGATGAACGCTATGCGCGTGGCGAGATCAACCGCGAGGAATATCTTCAAAAGAAACGCGACATCCTCGAAGGATAAGCCCGCAGGAACGGCTGCCGCCGGAAATGGTGGCAGCCTTGCCACAACCGCTTCTCTCGCGGGTGGGATCGAAGTTTAGCCATCATCGACGCATGGCACAGGGATGGCAGCTTATCCTGCGTGACGACCAAAACGCCGCCCGGCAGGGTTCGGCCCAAGCTACTCCCCTAAATCGAGAAGTTTTTGGTGCAGCTTTTTTCAAAAAGCTGCGTTCTTCTTATCAAGAGCTTTTTGATCTCTCGGCCGACGTCAACGCTTCCCGCAAAAGTTCCCGTCAGTTTTCAAAACACTCCCCCGCCCGGCATCGCCGGGCGGGGTTCATCTGGTTCTTACTCCCCGTTTTGCTTGCGGCTGCGCGACCAGATGAGGCTGTAGCCCTCGCCGCCTTCATCGTCGAAGAGGTTGGCGTAAATCGGTGCACTGAAGCTCGGGTCATCCAGCTTGACCGAGATATAATCGCGCCCCTCGGCGGAGCGCCGCGACCATCCAGCCCCGATCTCAGCCCTTGAAACGTACACGCGATGGCTGGGTGCATTGTCGTTGCTGCGGTTGGCTTCAGGCACGATGCGCACATTCTTCGTCTGCACGCTCAAGGTCACAATTTCGCCGTGGATTTCATTGCCGGCTTTCTTGAAGGTTCCGATGGTAGCCATGTCAATTCTCCTATGCTGTTTCGAGCCCGCGACCATCGCAGCCTCGATGGCGATCAAGTGACCGGAGGCACGATCGGCCTGCACCGTGTGCGGCCGAAGCGTCAGCGGAGGATGGCGGCTTCTGGCTTTTTTGGAGCGCAGCGCCCGCGAGGAGGCAGCATCGCTGCCGGGGAAAAAAGCCAGAAGCCGCCATTGCAGGAAGGCGATCGTCCTTCGGTCAGATCAGCCAGTGAGAGGCCGCGTGGCGCGGCTTGGGGCAAGCATTCAGGAGATATCTGGCGACACTCGGGGCATTTATCAAAGCCGCATCACCCATGGTGGATGCGCGAGACCTGCCTTGCAGACGTAACCGCGTCATCATGCCACCCATAACCGGTTGCTCCTACGCCCCCTGCCCTCGCATTAATGGACAAGCGAATTGCTCAGCACATGGTCATGCGTTTTGCCGTGGAACGATCCTTTTGGCCAAGCGATGAGTCGAGATGGGCACTTGATACTGCCAATCCACGACAATGCCGCGCGAGGGCGACAATTTTCAAGCGCCGTGCCGCAAGCCATGCGAGACAAACACCGCGATGAACCCCGCCGGTGATGCCGGGCGGGGCGAGCATCATGCCGCGGAGAGCGTCTCAATCAGCGGGCAGGCGGCATCGGTACCCGCGTCGCAGCGCTTCACAGCATCCGCCAGCACACGCGCCATGGCCTTCAAATCGGCAATCCGCGCCCGCACATCCTTCAAATGCGCGACGGCAAGGTCCCGTACCTCCCCGCATGCCTCGGCTCCGGCACCTGACAAGCGCAGCAATTCCCGCACCTCATCCAGCGTGAATCCCAGCTCCCGCGCGCGCCGCACGAACACAAGGCGGCCAATATCGGCGGTCTCGTATAGCCGGTACCGCCCCCGCCGGCGCGGCTTGGGCAGGATGGCGATTTTCTCATAAAAGCGGATCGTCTCGATCGCGCAGTCTGTGCGTCGCGCGAATTCCCCGATCGGCATGGCTTCTTGCATCACATGGCGCACGGCACCCTCCATCAGCCCTTGAGTCTGTAGTTACTACAGATGTTAGGAGAGCGGATAGCGCACATCGGCGCAATCAGGAGGTCACCCGCATGCCACCAAATCCAACCGAACCAAACCCGGTCAATACTTCCCGTCCCTTTCGCGATACGAGTGCCACCTTGCTCAGTGTAAGCGGCTTTGCGGCGGCATTCGGCGTGGCCTCCTGCTGCGGTCTGCCCTTCCTGCTGGCAACAATGGGCATCGGCTCCGTCTGGCTGTTCGGCATCGCATCGCTGGCCGCCCCGCACAGGGGCATACTGCTCGCCATCGGGGCCATCTGCCTTGCGGGCGGTGCCGCACTTTTTTGGCGCCGCCGTGCCTCCATGGCCTGCGCCCCTGGCGGGCTATGCGCCAAGCCCGCCATGCGCGGCTTAACCCTGGTCGCGCTGCTGGGCGGGTTCGCCCTGCTGACGATCGGCTATCTCTATGCGTAAAACACCTGTGATTCTGGAATCAACGCTCACCTGCCCGCATTGCGGGTTCCAGGCGACCGAGACAATGCCAACCGATGCCTGCCAGTATTTCTACGAGTGCAAAGGCTGTGGTGTGCTGCTGCGCCCCAACTCTGGCGATTGCTGCGTGTTCTGCTCCTTTGGCACCGTGCCCTGCCCGCCCATCCAAGCAGATGGCGGTAAAGGCGGTTGCTGCGCCCCGGCTTGATGCCGCCCAAGCTCGCGTGACGCATCCGATGGTCACCGCCGTGAGGGTAGCGGCGATGGCCATCATGATGACCATGGATGGAATGAGACCGATTGAGGCTATCCGCCCCCGCTCCCAAAGCTCCACACCGGAATGCCGAGCTTCTTGGCTTTATCGGCGAGATTGTCCTGGATGCCGGTGCCGGGAAACACCATGACGCCGATTGGCAACGCCTCCAACATGGCGTCATTGCGCCTGAACGGGGCGGCCTTGGCGTGCCGGGCCCAGTCGGGGCGGTAAGCAATCTGCGTCACCTTGCGCGCATCCGCCCAGGCGGCGGCGATCCGCTCGGCCCCCTTCGGACTGCCGCCATGCAGCAGCACCATGTCCGGGTGCTTGGCGTGCACTTTGTCGAGCTTGTCCCAGATCAGCATGTGGTCGTTGCACTCCATCCCGCCGGTAAAGACGATTTTCGGGCCGGAGGGCAGCAGAGGCGCAATCTGTGCCTGGCGCTTGGCGACAATGAAGTCGCGGCTATCGATGAGGGAAGCGGTCAGCGCCCGGTGGTTGACCATCGAGCCTGAGCGTGGACGCCAGGCTGAACGTGTGTGGCGCTCAAATTGCTCTGCGGCCTGGTCGCGGAAGAATTCCAGGCAGTCCCGGCGTTCCAGCAATGTCTGCCCCTCGGCCGTCAGCCGTTCCAGTTCGACCGAGCGGATCTCGGAGCCGTCCTGTTCCTTCTGGCTGCGTTTCTGGGCCTGCTCGTTATCGTCGAGCTGCCGTTCGATCCGCCCGGCGGCGCGGTGGAAAAGATTAACCGTCGCCCAGAGCAGTTCCTCGAGATCAGGCTCCAGGCGGGTGTCACTCAAAGTGGCGGCAAAGGCATCAAAAATATCCGCAACCGCCCCGGCGATCAGCGGTGCTTCGGGCAAGGGCCTTGGGTCGGGCTCGTCCTGGCCGGGGTGGTAGCCAAAGAGCTGCAGTTCGTTAAGAATATGCGCGGTGGGTGAAGCGGCGTGCGGTGGCTCATAGCCGGTATCGTTATCGTCGCGGGTCATGGGATGCTCCTGTTTGCCGGAAGCCCGCGCCCATCGCGGCCTTCCATGGCGATCCCAGCCGTGGGCGGCGGCGGCCCGCACCAGTGAGGCCGTAGCGGAGCGGAG
>JAJYAF010000246.1 GCA_021779655.1 Pseudomonadota bacterium | reverse complement strand
CACCGGGGCGATCGGCCCGAAGGAGGTGGTGAACGCCGCCTATCCGGAGCTGCGCGCGGCGCGTGGGCCGCGCATGGTTCCGGGTTTCATGAGCGGCGCGCTTGCGGCCCGCTCTCCGCGCAACGCGCCGGCGAAAGCCGAGACCGGCATGCCGCTTACCGGCCTGGTGGCCGGGATGGACATTCATTACGCCGGCTGCTGCCATCCGGTGCCGGGCGACAAGATTGTGGGCATCGTCGCCACCGGCAAGGGTGTGACGGTGCATGCGCAGGACTGCACGCAGCTTGAGACCTTCGCGAATACGCCGGAACGCTTCATCGACGTGGACTGGGATTACGCCCTGCTCGGCCGCCCCCAGGCCAGTCCGAATGCCGGGCGTCCTGCCGGGCGCTTTACGGGGCGTATCAGCGTGATCGCCGCGAATACCCCTTCTTCCCTGGCCAATATCGCCAATGCCGCCGCCAAGCAGGAGGGGGCGGTTTCGAACCTGAAGGTTGTGCAGCGGCAGCAGGACTTTTTCGAGGCGCTGGTGGACGTGGAAGTGCGCGATCTGCGCCATCTAAACCAGGTCATCGCCGGGTTGCGCGGCGCGCCCGGCATTGCCCAGGTGGAACGCCAGCGGAGCTGAGCCGGCATTCGCGATACCAATTGGGGAGGCATTTGACCGTATTCGTGATCATGGGCGTTTCCGGGGCGGGCAAGACGACCGTTGCGAGAAGCCTGGCGGAGCGCCTGCATTGCGTGTTTCAGGAAGGGGATGATCTGCATCCGCCGGCCAACGTTGCGAAAATGGCGGCGGGAATTCCCTTAACCGATGCCGACCGCGAACCCTGGCTGCGAAAAATCAGGACCTGGATTGCATCCAGGCTCGGCCAGGACGGTTGCGCGGTGATCAGTTGCTCGGTCCTGAAGAAAGCCTATCGCGATAAAATCATGGCGGACCGGCGGCAGGTGATGCTGGTTTATCTGGAAGGTACGCCGGAGTTGATGCGCGGCCGGATGGCCGGGCGCAAAGGCCATTTCATGCCGCCCGCGCTGCTTGAGAGCCAGTTCGCAACGCTGGAACCGCCGGGGCCGGATGAAGCGCCGATCGTTATCGCGGCGGATGCGCCGATCGCCCGCCAGATCGAGCGGATCATCGCCCAAGCCGCGTCGCGCGGGTGCGTTGAGGCTGAGCAATCCGGCCGGCTGCCGTCATCGGACCCTCTATGAAGCCCAAAAGCATTGATTTATGCTGGCTTTCCATGCGGCCTTATCCTGAACCCGACCGCGTCCCATGATCCTCGGCACCGGCTCCGATCTGTGCGACATCCGCCGGATCGAAAAATCCCTGCTACGTTTCGGCGAGCGATTCACCCAGCGCGTGTTCTCCGAGACCGAGCGCGCCAAGGCGGAGCGGCGCGCGCAGGGCCGCGCGGCGACTTATGCCAAGCGCTTCGCGGCGAAGGAGGCTTGTGCCAAGGCGTTGGGCACAGGGTTCAGGCGCGGGGTTTTCATGTCTGATCTGCGGGTGGTCAACCTGCCTAGCGGCCAGCCCACGCTTTCGCTGCACGGCGGGGCGGCGGCGCGGCTTTTGGCGATGACGCCGCCCGGCTATCGCGCGCGGATCAACCTGTCGCTGACCGATGAATACCCTTATGCCTATGCCAGCGTGATCATTTCGGCGGAGCAAATCACGTCAGGCGGTTGAGCGAGCCGGCTTTCAGCAGAGCCTCGAAATATTCGATCGTGCGGGTCAGTCCGTCGTCGAGCGTGGTCCCCGGGGTCCAGCCCAGAATTTCGTGCCCCGGTTCAAGGTCCGGGCGGTGGCGCGCCGGCGGGCTTAGATATTTCGAGGTGACGATGCGTGCGGATGAGCCGGTGAGCGAAAGAATGCGCTTGGCAAGTCCGATCCCGCTGATCTCAATTCCCGAGGCGATGTCGATCGGGCCGCTGACGGCGCGGGGGCGATCCATCAGCCGGACGCAGGCTTTCACGACATCGGTCACATAGGTGAGCGATTGCATGCCGCGGCCGTCACCGGGCAGGACAAGCTCCTTGCCTTGCAAGGCGCGGACCACGAGATCGCCGACCGAGCCGGACGCGCCGATCGGCATGCGCGGACCATAGGCGTGGAAAATCCGGCCGATCTTGTAATCCACACTATATTTCCAAGCCAGATTGGTGGTCAGCGTCTCCGCATAGCGCCGGCCGGCGGCGTAGGAAGCGAGATAGCGGGCAGTGTTGCGGGTCCGCGCCACCGGATCGCCCGGCTCGGCGATCGGGTCATCATAGACTTCGCAGCCGGAAGCCTGAAAGAATTTGGCCTGCCAGTGCCCGGCCAAACGCATCAGGTTCAGCACGCCCAGCACGCTGGTTGCGTTTGTCTCCGGCGTTATTGTCTGCGCGGTTTCCACAGGCGGGATTGCCGAGCCGACGGACGCAAGATTATAAACCTCGTCGGCCCGCAGATCGAGCGGATTGCAGACATCATGACGGTGCAGCTCGAATTTCCCATGGTCGAGCAGATGCGCGATGTTGCGCGTATGGCCGGAGAAAAAATTGTCCACGCAAAGAACCGTGACGCCAAAGTCTACCAGAAATTCGGCGAGATGTGAGCCAATGAAGCCGGCGCCGCCGGCCACCAGCACGCGATGTTCGAGGATCATGCGCCGGCATCCGGCTTTTCCAAGAGGGCACGGCGGCAAGCCCGCTTTGGATCCGGCGATTTTGTTTTTTTTGCTTGGTTCAAAAGGCAGATATCCTGTTATTCCGCAGTTAGCCGGGTTGGTCTCTGGCCGATTCCAATGGCCTATGAGGGTTGAAGGGGTTTTATTAACCTATAAAACCCGGTGCACTTGGAGAATTCTATCAGAATCGTATGAAAGAATTAAAACCGGATTTTAGAGCCTGTCCCTATCCGGTTAGCACAGGAGTAGCAACCGTAGGTTGTCCTGGCTACCGTGAACGCATAGCCTCTCGCAGTTGATCGACTACACTTTGGAGGCGTTCAACTTGCTGGCGAAATTCGTCTTCGGTCGGGCGCCCAGGACGGTCTGCTGTCCAGAATTTCTTGGATTTTACTTCGGCAAGAAGCCGTTCATAGCGCTCGCAATCTTGCTCCAGAGACCATTCCTCGCTATTTTTGGACATAACAGTTTTTCCATGAAGTTTCAGGAAATTCGCAAAGACTTTCTCATTTCAGCAAAAAATGACGCTTCTCCATGCTGTCCGGCATAGTCAGCCGCCGCTTGAAATAACTTCACGGCTGCGGCCTTTCCGTAGTTTGCAATAAAGCTTTTGCTGATCGACGCATACATTGCGATGGCGATAATGCGTTGCCCAAGCGGCATATTCTTGAACTGTGGTGCGATGGGGTAAAATTCGGTATCTCCCAATAGGATCAATGTAGCAGCAACGTCTTTGGCTTCTTCTAAACTGACATTTCCCATATGAGCGGTCAATCCGGTGCCTATTAACGGCGAGATAGCCTGATCCCAGCCCTATCGGAAGGCGGAATGTCGTGACGACCGTGTCCGCCGCGGCAAATTCGCCACCCTGACTGCCATGATCGCCCCCGACGGCGCGATTCCTGCCCATTTTGCAACACCAGGGGCGCACTTTGGCTGTCGCCCGCCCCGTGCGGATGGGCGTGGCCGTCAGCATGGCGCTGGCTCGCGTGGTCGAAGATCGTCGATCATGTCGAGAACGCGGCGAAACAGGTCGCGCGGCACGGCCACCTCGGCCATCTGGAAGACGGCATAGCGGGCATGGGTGATGACCTTCGTGCCGATCTTCACTACCTTTTCGCGCAGCGTGGTGAGAGACCAACTTGCCATTTCGTCCGGGAGGGCCAGGGTGCGCAGGAAGTTGGAAAGGTTGTAGGCCAGGGCGTGAAGCTGGAGCCGTACCGCGTTGGCGTTCATCGTCCGGCAGGAGAGCCGCGTCCATTTGACCGCGTTCTTGCCCTCCTTGATCCACTGCTCCGCCGTGCCGCGCTGGTTGTAGAAGGCGGTCACGCGGGCGGCAGGGCGGGTCAGGTTGGTGACGATGAAGCCGACACGGGGAAACAATTCGCCAAAATGCCATTCAACCTTGGCTACCACGCGGCGCTTCCGGCTCCATGATTTGGCCTGATAGCTGAAACTGGCATAGAACCGCTGGACATGCTTGGGCGGACGACCGACCGGGCGCGTGAGCAGATGGCCGATCTGGCCCTGGAGGACCGCGTTGGCCTTGAGGCGGATGGTGTACTTGTAGCCCTCAGCCTCGAGATAATCGTACAACTCAGGCAGGGCGAAGGCGGCATCGCCCCGGAAGAACCGCCGCTTGGTCCTGTCGCGATACCGCGTCACCACCGGTTCCAGTACCGAACGCCAGTCGTCGGCGCTGTGGACGTTGCCGGAGCGCAGCGTAGTTCGCTCCAGGTCGCCGAACTGGTTGAAGACGAACAGCGGGTGGTAGCAGGTGCAA
>JAJYAF010000245.1 GCA_021779655.1 Pseudomonadota bacterium | reverse complement strand
CAAAAGGCGGTTACATCGGGCGTCTCCGGCGCGGCGACATCATTCAGGCCGCGCAGGCGGCGCAGATCGTGGGTGAAACTACCCGCGCCCATGATCAGCACGTTCTCCCGGCGCAACGGTGCCAATGCCGCGCCAAGCCGCAGATGATGCGCGGCCCCCAAAGCCGGCTGAACCGAAAGTTGCAGAACCGGAATATCCGCTTGCGGAAAAGCCAGCAGCAGCGGCACCCAGGCGCCATGGTCAAGCCCTCGCTGGCTATCCAGCCCGGCGCGAAATCCCGCGGTGTTCAGCATGGCGGCAATACGCTCCGCCAGTTCCGGCGCCCCGGGCGCGGGGTAGCGCAGCGCATAAAGCGGCTCGGGGAAGCCGTAAAAATCATGGATGGTCGCATTGCGCGCGACCGCATTCAACACCGGGGCCGGCGTTTCCCAATGCGCGGACACGGCAAGAATCGCCGCCGGAGGTTCGCTCAGCGTGGCGGCAAGGCCGCTCAGGAACTGCCGGGCCGGGCTTTCCATCACCAGGGTCATCGGCGAGCCATGGCTTATGAACCAGCTTGGCTGCATCAGGAATTTTCCTTCTTCAGCGCCTCCCGCGCGCGGGTTGCCAGCAGGTCGGCGCGGTTGTTCATAGCATCATCCGCATGGCCGCGCACCCACCGCCATTCAATCTCGTGCGGGCGCGCGGCGTCCAGGATACGGCGCCAGAGGTCCATGTTGGCGACCGGGTCGCCGGCCGCATTGCGCCAGTTGCGCCGCACCCAACCGGCATGCCAGCGGGTGATGCCGTGTTTCAGATATTCGCTGTCGGTGTGCAGGATCACGGTGCAGGGGCGCTTCAGTCTTTCCAGGGCCTCGGCCGCGGCGGTCAGTTCCATGCGGTTATTGGTGGTCTGCGCCTCGGCGCCGAAGAACTCGCGCAGATGGCCGCGAAACCGCAAAATCGCCGCCCAGCCTCCGGGTCCGGGATTGGGCTTGCAGCCGCCATCGGTCCAGATCTCCACCGGCTCTGCGGCGGGGGCAGGCTCAGATGCCATAGGCGGCGGGGCTGGCGGCGGCACGATGGAAGCGCAAGCGGCGATAGTAGTCGAGCGGGTCTTTCTTGGTCACCAGCGCGCCCGCAGGCGTATGCAGCCAGTCATAGAGTCGGGTGAGCAGAAAGCGCATCGCCGCCCCTTGGGCCAGAACCGGCAGGGCCTCGCGCTCTTGCGGCAGTAGCGGGCGCAGCGCCGCGTAGCCGCGCAGCAAGGCCTGGGATTTGGTGACGTTGAAACTGAAATCGCGCTCGAAGCACCAGGCATTGAGGCAGATGGCGATGTCATAGGCGTAAAGATCGGTCGCCGCGAAATAGAAATCGATCAGTCCGGAAATTTCGCCATCCAGAAAAAAAACATTGTCGGGAAACAGATCGGCATGGATCTGGCCGCGCGGCAAATGCTCGGGCCAGGCGGCGAGAATTTCTTCCAGCGCCGGGGCCAACTCGGCGCCGAAACCGGAAAACCTCGCATCGGCGCCGGCCTCGCATTGCCGCAGCAACCGGGGCCAGGCTTGCGGGCCGAGCGCGTTGGCGCGGGCCAGTCCGAAACCCTGGCCGAAAAGATGCAGCCGGGCCAGCGCCTCGCCCAGCGGCGCGCAATGCCCGATATCCACGCGCCGAGGCCAGACGCCGGGCAGAAAGGTGGTGATGGCGGCGGTGCGCCCCGCGAGCGGGTTGAGATTGGCCCCGTTGCGCGCCCGCACCGGCAGCGGGCAGGACAGGCCGCGCGCGGCCAGATGCTCCATCAGCCCGAGAAAATAGGGAAGGTCGGCGGCATTCACGCGTTTTTCGTACAGCGTTAGAATGAAATCGCCGGCCGTGGTCCGGAGCGCGTAGTTGCTGTTCTCCACGCCTTCCACGATGCCGCGAAAGGAGACCGCGCGGCCGATATCGTAGCGCGTGAGAAAGGCGGTGAGCGCCTCGTCCGTGACTTCCGTGTAAACCGCCATGGGCGTAGATGACCGGACGCGAAATATCTGGCAAGGGACGCTCATGAAACAGTTTGCCTCACCGCCAACCCCGCGCGCATACCAATCCCCGTTTTTGCGGATTGGTATGGCGCTCGCCGGCATGCTGGCCCTTGGCGCCTGCGCCGCACAGGAACCCTTGAAGACCAACTGCCCGAACGTGGCGGTCCTGGAACAGGGAAGCGCCATGACCGAATTTCTGCCGGGGCGGCAGGATGTGGCGGCCAAAATCGCAACCGCGCGGATCACCGGCATTGCCGGAAGCTGCACGCAGCAGACAGAGAAGCACCGGCTAAAGGTCGTCTTTCAAGTCGGCTTTTCCGCCTTGGCCGGGCCGGCCAACCATAGCCCCAGCCTCGTGCTGCCTTACATGATCGTGATCAGCAGCCAGAACCATCTGATTTCGGCCACACCGGAAACGGCAACGCTTACGTTCAGAGGCGATTCCCCGTCCGCGGGCGCGGCCAGCAAGCCGATCGAGCTGCGCTTTCCCGACACGTCGGACACCGCCGCTACCGACGTGCTGGTGAGCTTTCATCTGACCCCGGACCAGCTTGCCTACAACCAGGCGCATCCGCAGCAATAGGATGCGCGGCGCGAGCACCGAAGATCGCCGAGCCGATACGCAGATGCGTGGCCCCGGCGGCTATCGCCGCCTCGAAATCGGCGGACATGCCCATGGAGCGGATGGGCAGGCCGTGCCGGTCGGCCATGGCGGCGAGGCGGCGGAAGAACGGGGCGGGGTCGGCCCCAAGCGGCGGAATGCACATCAGCCCCTGCAAAATCGCGCCGAAACGGCCGCGCATGGCCTGGATGAAGCGGTCCGCCTCGGCGGTCGGAATGCCGGATTTCTGCGGCTCGTCCCCGATATTCACCTGCACCAGCAGCGATGGGGTGCAACCGGTTTTTTCCATGGCGGCGGCGACCGCATCCGCCAGGGCCGGACGGTCCAGCGTTTCGATGCATTGGGCAAGGCGGACCGCGGCCAGGGCCTTATTCGTCTGCAACCCGCCGATCAGATGCAGCGCAAGCCTTGGATCGGCGGCGAGCAGGGCAGGAAATTTCCGCTCCGCCTCCTGCACGCGATTTTCGCCGAAGCGATACTGCCCCGCCTCAGCCGCCGCCATGATGGCGCCGACCGGGTAGGTTTTGGAGACGGCGACGAGCGTGATCCCCGCCGGGTCGCGTCCGGCGCGCGCCGCCGCGTCGGCGATGCGGGCGCGCACCCCGCCCAGCGCCAGCGCAACGGGTAACGGCGGCTCGACCGGCGGAGGAGAGGCGGCGCACATGGACGCAGGGTTACTGGCCTGGGGCCGCGCGGTAAAGCGAAGAAGCCATGCGCGGCTGCCCGTTCTCTGGCTGTTCACGGACGCCGCCCGGCTGCCGGACCCGCTGCCAGCCATCCGGGCGCTGCCGCGCGGCCTGTGCGGCGTGGTGTTCCGGCATGACAACGCGGCGGACCGCGCTGCGCTGGGCAAGCGCGTGGCGGCGCTCTGCCGCGTTCGCGGGCTGCCGCTGGTGGTGGCCGGCGATGCACGGCTCGCCGCCAGGCTTGGCGCCGGGGTGCATCTGCGCGGCGGGCGCTGGCCCGGCGCGGTGCGCCGGCGGAAGCTGCTCACCGCCTCGGCCCATAACATTCCGCAACTCAAGCGCGGCGTGCGCGAAGGCGCGGTTATCCTGTTTCTCTCCCCCGCGTGCGCTACCGAAAGCCACCCCATGGCAAAGGCCCTCGGCCCGTGCCGCTGGCGGGAGATGGCCCGCCGCGCGGGGCGCAAGCGGGTCTATTGCCTGGGCGGCGTTACCGGCGGAAACATCAAGCATTTCGGCCGTTTGGCCGCAGGTGCAGGCGCGATAACCGCCTTCACCTCCGCCAACCAAACACCCCCGCCCGAGGCCACGCCGGCACGTCCGCAACCGGCAGCCCTGTTCGGCTAACCGGCCCGCTGCCCGAATGCGTTCAGGCGGCGGCCTTGAGAGCTTCCTGGTTGATCTTGCCGGTGCCGAGCTTGTTCAAGAGCGCATCGGTGTTTTTTTTCTTCCCCCGGCGTCTGCTCCAGAAGCTGGACGATCTCCGGCAGCTGCTGAGCTTTGGCCCAGGCGATCATCGCGCCATAGCGGCTGATCTCGTAGTGTTCCACGGCCTGAGCCGCCGCGACCAGCCCCGCATCCCGCACCGGACCGGGCTGGCTGTCTTCCAGCAATTCGTTCGCTTCCTCGGTAATCCCGTTGATCGCTTCACAGGTTTTGGCGCGCGCCGGCTTGCCCAGCAGCTCGAAAACCTTTTGCAGGCGTTCGACTTGTCCCTCGGTCTCCTCGCGATGCCGGGCGAAGGCCGCCTTGATACCAATCCGCGAAAACGCGGATTGGTATGCGCGCGGGGTTGGCGGGGCGGCCGCGCGCGAAATCAAAGACTTATACCAGCCCGCCGCTTGTCCGGAAGAGTCAATCAATTGGCGGGCTG
>JAJYAF010000244.1 GCA_021779655.1 Pseudomonadota bacterium | reverse complement strand
GACACCGGAAAACGCTCTCCATGTGTGCCTCATGAAGCAAAACCCGCCTCCCCGCCGTCACAGCGTGCTGTTATTGGCGCCGCCGTCCAGCACGATATTCTGGCCGACCAGATAGCCCAGCGGCGCTGCGCAGAGGAAGGCGCAGGCAAGGCCCAGTTCCTGGGGATCGCCGAATCGGCCGGCAGGGTTGCCCTTGGCCTGTCCGGCCAGCACCTCATCCACCGGGCGGCCGGCGGATTTGGCGGTTTGTTCGGCAATGGCGCGCACCCGGGCGGTGTTGAACGGGCCGGGCAGCAGGTTGTTGATGGTGACATTATGCCGCGCCACCTGCCGGGCGAGCCCGGCGACGAACCCGGTAAGCCCGGCCCGCGCGCCGTTGGAGAGACCAAGCTGCGGAATGGGCGATTTCACCGCGCCCGAGGTGATGTTGACGATGCGGCCGAACCGCCGCGCGATCATCGGGTCGATCACGGCGCGGATCATGGCAATCGGGCTCAGCATGTTGGCGTTGAGCGCCGAGAGCCACATGGCCTCGGTAAAATCGTGGAAATCGCCGGGCGGCGGGCCGCCGGCGTTGTTGACCAGGATGTCGGGGCTTGGGCAGAGCGCCAGCGCCGCCTGCCGGCCCTGTGGCGTGGTGATGTCACCGGGAGCGGCCTGTACCGGCGCGCCGGTCTGGTCGCGAATATGGGCAGCGGCTTCGGCCAGCGCGTCGGCGTTGCGGCCGGTGATGACGAGGGAAACCCCCTCCCGCGCGAGCGCCATGGCGCAGGCGAAGCCCAGGCCGCGGCTGGCGGCGCACACGATGGCCTGGCGGCCCTGCAAACCGAGATCCATGCTTTTCTCCCATTTCCGCTGCTCCGGAGAGATGGCGCGGCGGCACCGAAGTTTTAAGGCCGGGTTTTTAAGACCGGTTTGGAAGCAGCCGTCAGGCGCGCGCGCTGGCCGCCACGATGGCGAGCACGATTTGGCCGTAGCGGTCGCGCTTGCTTGCGCCTATCCCGGGAATTTCCGCGAGCTGGGCGAGCGAGGCCGGGCGGGCCGCGGCGATGGCGGCCAGCGTGGCGTCGTGGAAAATAACATAGGCCGGCACGTTCTGCTCCCGGGCCAGGCGGGCGCGCTCGGCGCGCAGGGCCTCGAAGAGGGGCAGGGCGTTTTGGGGCATCGCGGCGCGCTCTTTCTTCTGGCGGAGCGCCGCCGCGGCGGGGGCGATATCCCGGCGGAATCGGAGCGCTTGCTCGCCGCGCAGAATGGGCTTTGCCAGCGGGGTCATTTTCAGCGCGCCGAAGGAATCATGGTCCGGCTCGATCGCGCCGCGGACGATGAGCTGGCGGAAGACCGAGCTCCAGGCTTTGCGGTCCAGATCGGTGCCGACGCCAAAGGTGGGCAGCCGGTCATGGCCGAAACGGCTGATTTTTTCCGTGAGCTGGCCGAGCAGAAGATCGGTGAGATGGCCCGCGCCGAAACGCTGGCCGGTGCGCAGAATGGCGGAAAGGGCCTTGCGCGCCGCGATGGTCGCATCCCAGGTGGGCGCGGGCGATAAACAGGTGTCGCAATTGCCGCAAGGGGTTGCGAGCGTTTCGCCGAAACAGGCCAGGAGAGCCTGGCGCCGGCAGCCGGCGGTCTCCAGAATGCCGAGCAGGGAGTCGAGCTTGTCGCGCTCGATGCGCTTGATCTCCGGAGGACTGTTTCCCTGCGCGATCATGTTGCGGCGCAGAACGATATCCTGCGTGCCGTAGAGCAGCATGGTCTCGGCCGCCGCCCCGTCGCGCCCGGCGCGGCCGGTTTCCTGGTAATAGGCTTCCGGGCTGCCCGGCAGATCGAAATGGGCGACGAACCGGATATCCGGCTTGTCGATACCCATGCCGAAAGCCACGGTGGCCACCAGGATCACCGCCTCCTCCGCCAGGAAGACATCCTGGTTGCGGGAGCGGATTTCGGGGCCAAGCCCGGCATGGTAGGGCAGGGCGTTGAAGCCGGCGGCGGCCAGCGCGGCGGCGGTTTCATCGACCGTGGCGCGCGAGAGGCAATAGACGATGCCGCTTTCCCTCGTATGCGCCCGGAGGAAGGTCTGCAACTGCCGCATGGGCGAGGCCTTGGGCAGCACGGCGTAGCGGATATTGGGCCGGTCGAAACTGGCGAGGAAAAGCCTGGCCTGTTCAAGCCCCAGGCGGCGGCGGATATCCTCGCGCGACTGCGTGTCGGCCGTGGCGGTGAGCGCCACGCGGGGAACATGGGGAAAGCGGGTGCCAAGGGCGGCGAGTTCGAGATATTCCGGCCGGAAATCGTGTCCCCACTGGCTGACACAATGCGCTTCGTCGATGGCAAACAGGGCGAGCTTCGCGCCGTCCAGCATTTCCAGGAAATCCGGCATCATCAGCCGCTCGGGCGCGACATAGAGCAGGTCGAGCCGGCCCGCGCGCAGATCGGCCCGGGTCTTGGCGCGCTCCGCCGGGCCGGTCGCGGAGTTGAGCGCGGCGGCGTTGATGCCGAGCTGACGCATGGCCGCGACCTGATTGCGCATGAGCGCGATGAGCGGAGAGACGATGATACCCGCCCCCTCGCGGCAGAGAGCGGGAAGCTGGTAGCAGAGCGATTTGCCCCCGCCGGTCGGCATCAGCACGATGGCATCGCCGCCGGCGACGATATGCGCGACAATCTCCGCCTGCTGCCCGCGAAAGCCCGGCAGGCCGAAGACGCCGCGCAGCACGGATGACGGAGCCGCCGCCGGGGCGGCGGCGAGAGGGCGCGCTGGGGCTGAGGCCATGCGCTGTCGTTACAAGGCCGCGCCGCGCCGGGGCAAATACCCCTTAAGCGAAGCCCTGATTACTCTGGCTTGTCCAGCATCAGTTCGCGGGCGCGGCCGTGGCTTTCGATGTGCCGGGCAAGCACGGTATCCACCGCCTCGCGGGAATCGAGGCGGTACCAGATGCCCTCCGGGTAGATCACCGCGCAGGGGCCAAGCTCGCAACGGTCGAGGCAGCCGGCCGCGTTGATGCGGATTTTCGGGATTTGCGCCTCCTTGGCGCGGGCCTTCATGTAATCCCGGATCTTCTCAGACCCCTTGTCCGCGCAGGAGCCGCGAGGATGCCCCTCCGGCCGGCGATTGGTGCAAATGAACACATGGGTTTCGTAAAACAGCGGCGGGTCTTCGGGCAGGCGCTCGGCCATACGGGTTGCTCCTTTGCTTACCGCTATTTAAGGAGCGCCCGCGTGAAGGGAAAGAGACCGGCCCGCCGCGGCGATGACAAGCGGCGCGAAAGATGCGAAGCTCGCCGTTTCGGAATAACCCGGAGGAGAGCGACATGACGCAAAATATTTACGACATCGCGGTAGCCACCATAGACGGCGCGCCGACCACGCTCGGCGCGTACAAGGGCAAGGTATTGCTGGTGGTGAACGTGGCCTCCAAATGCGGGCTGACGCCACAATATGAAGGGCTGCAAAAGCTCTATGAGGAAAAGCACGGCAAGGGGCTGGAGGTGCTGGGCTTTCCCGCCAACAATTTCCGTGGGCAGGAGCCGGGAACCGAAGCCGAGATCAAGGAATTCTGCACAACGAACTACCACGTGACCTTCCCGATGTTTCAGAAGATCTCGGTCCAGGGAGACGACAAGCACCCGCTATACAAAGCATTGACAGCGGCGAAGCCCGATGCCGCGGGCGGCGAGACGATGCGTGAAAATCTGAAGAAATACGGCATAGACCCCGCGCCGAAGCCGGAGATTCTGTGGAATTTCGAGAAATTCCTGATCGGCAGGGATGGCCGCGTGGTGGCGCGGTTTACGCCCGACACCACGGCCGACGATCCCGGGCTGCGCTCCGCCGTGGACGCGGCGCTCGCGGCCTGATCCAGCGGGCGGCCAGCCGCTCCGTCCTTCGGAGCGGCCCAGCGCCTACATCATGCGCATCCGCAGATTCATCATGATCAGCAGCGTGCCGCCCGCCATCATGGCGATGATCAGCACCGAGAAAAGCACGAGCATGAGATCGGCCCGGGCGGAGCGGGCGAGGCTCATATGCAAAAAGCAGCGCATATGCACGATAATCTGCGCAAGGCCCAGAATGAGCACGAGAATGAAACCCGTGGCCGGCGCAGCCAGATGAAACCGCACGAGACCGAAGGCGAGAGCGGTAAAAACAATCGCCAGAACATAGCCCGCGCCGTAGATGAAGAAATCCGGATCGGCCTTGCCTGGCAGCTTCATGCGAGCATCCCCCGCAAATACACCACCGAGAAAATACACACCCATACGACATCGAGAAAATGCCAGAACAGGCCCAGGCGGATGAAATTGATCTTCACCCGCTCATCGAGCCCGCGCAACGCCATTTGCGCGGCCATGAGCAGAATCCACACCATGCCGCAGGTGACATGCAGGCCATGCGTGCCGACCAGCACGAAGAAAGCCGAAAGCGCGCCGCTGCTCTCCGGCGTGGCGCCGGCGTGGAACATGTCCACGAAA
>JAJYAF010000243.1 GCA_021779655.1 Pseudomonadota bacterium | reverse complement strand
TGGGCCGCAATCTGCCGCTCGCCGATATTCTGGCGCGAAGACGCGGGGTTACCGAAGGGGTTGCCACCGCGCCGGCCCTGCTCTCGCGCGCGCGGCGCGCCGGGGTGGAGATGCCGATCACCGAGGTCGTCGCGGCGCTGCTCGCCGGCGAACTGAATGCCGCCGGGGCGATGGCGGGGCTGATGGCCCGGGCCGCGAAGGATGAATAGCCGAATTGTTGAATTTTCCCGCAGGCCGGTCTAGATGGCCGCTGCCGGCACCCCTGGAGGCCGGTTTTGTTATTTTCATAGGAGCGAATCATGGCCAATTTCGAGCTGATCGTGGCCCAGTCGCGTGCGCGTGCCGGCAAGGGGGTGGCGCGTGCGACAAGGCGGGCGGGGCTTGTCCCCGCGGTAATCTACGGCGCCCGGGAAGCGCCATCCCTGATCGCGCTGGAGCCGCGCATCGTGCTGCGGGAACTCAAGCGCGGCGGCTGGCGCTCGCGGCTGTATGAAATCAAGACCACCGGCGGAACCACCCGGGCCCTGATGCGCGACGTGCAGCTGCATCCGGTGACCGACCAGCCGGAACATGTGGATTTTCAGCGCCTCGCGCCCGGAGAGCGGGTGCGGGTTTCGGTCCAGGTGGTGTTTTTGAACGAGACCGCCTCGCCGGGGTTGAAACGCGGCGGCGTGCTGAACGTGGTGCGCCACGCGGTGGAGGTGCTGTGCGATCCGGACAATATTCCGGAGAAGTTCGAGGCCGATCTCGGCACCCTGGATATCAACGACAATATCCGCTGGCATAACCTGACGGGCACCGGAGACGCGAGGCCCACGATCATCGATCGCGATTTCGTGGTCGCGACGATCGCCCCGCCGACCGTGGTGACCGAAACCGCCTCCGCCGAGACGGCGGCGGCCGCGCCCGCCGCTCCGGCCAAGGGCGGCAAGGCCGCGGCGCCGGCCAAGGCGGCAGCGCCCGCGGCCAAGCCGGCGGCCAAGAAGAAGTAACGCGGCGGGTTACAGCCGATGCTGCTCTGGGTTGGCCTCGGGAATCCCGAGCCCGGCATGGCGCGGCAGCGGCATAATATCGGCTTCATGGCGATTGATGTCATCGCCCGCCATCACGGCTTCCCGCCCTGGCGGGCGCGATTCAAGGGGCTGACCACCGAGGGCGTGATCGCCGGCAGGAAAATCCTGGCGCTCAAGCCCATGACCTACATGAACGCATCCGGCGAAGCCGTGCAGGCGGCTGCGGCGTTTTTCAAAATTCCGCCTGCCGGAATCACGGTTTTTCATGACGAACTCGATCTCGCGCCGGGCAAAATCCGGGTCAAGCAAGGCGGCGGCGCGGCGGGACATAACGGCCTGCGTAGCCTGGACCGCATGCTGGGCACGCCGGATTACTGGCGGGTGCGGCTTGGAATCGGCCATCCCGGCCGGAAGGAGCGGGTGATGGGCCATGTGCTGGGCGATTTCTCCAGGGAAGATCTCGCCTGGCTGCTGCCCTGCCTCGACGCGGTGGCGGAGGAGGCGGCGCTGCTGGCCCAGGGCCAGGCGGAGACATTCATGAGCCGGGTTGCGCTGCGCGCCGGTGAGGAGACGAAGAATGGGCTTTAACTGCGGCATCGTCGGCCTGCCGAATGTGGGGAAATCCACGCTTTTCAACGCGCTCACCGCCACGGCGGCGGCCCAGGCGGCGAATTATCCGTTCTGCACCATCGAGCCGAATATCGGCCGCGTCGCGGTTCCGGACCGCAGGCTCGATGCCCTGGCGCTGATCGCCAAGTCTGCCAAAATCATCCCCACCAGCCTGGAGTTCGTGGATATCGCGGGGCTGGTGCGCGGCGCCTCCAAGGGGGAGGGGCTTGGCAATCAGTTCCTGGCCAATATCCGGGAAGTGGACGCGATCGTCCACGTGCTGCGCTGTTTCGAGAACGCCGATATCGCCCATGTCGAAGGCAGCGTCGATCCGATCCGCGATGCGGAAACGGTGGCGACCGAGCTGATGCTGGCGGATCTCGAAAGCCTCCAGAAGCGCTTGGCGCCATTGCAGAAAAAGGCAAAGGGCGGCGACAAGGCGGCGCAGGCCGAACTGGCGCTGGCCGAGCCGGTGCTGGCGGCGCTGGAAGCCGGGCGTCCGGCCCGGGCGGTGATTGCGCCGGCGGATGCCGAGGCCGCCCGGCGGCTCAACCTGCTCACCGCGAAGCCCGTGCTCTATGTCTGCAATGTCGAGGAAGCCGCCGCCGCGCGGGGCAACGCCCAGACGGCCCGCGTTGCCGCCATGGCCGAGGCGGAAGGTGCCGCGCATGTCGTGGTCTCCGCCGCCATCGAGGCCGAAGTGAGCCAGTTGCCGGAAGACGACCGCGCGATGTTCCTTGCCGATCTCGGCCTGACCGATAGCGGCCTTGATCGCATCATCCGCGCCGGCTACGCGCTCCTGGAACTGATCACCTATTTCACCTGCGGACCCAAGGAAACCCGGGCCTGGACGATCGTGCGGGGGACCAGGGCGCCGGCCGCCGCCGGGGTGATTCATGGCGATTTCGAGCGCGGGTTCATCGCCGCCGAGACCATCGCTTATGACGATTACATCGCCTGCAAGGGCGAGGCCGGCGCCCGCGAGGCGGGCAAGCTGCGGATCGAGGGCCGGGATTACGTGGTTCAGGACGGCGACGTGATGCTGTTCCGTTTCAACGTCTGAACGCCGCCCGCGCGTTACGCCAAGCCGGGGGACGCCAAGCCGGGGGACGCCAACAGGGGGGCGACGCAAAACGGGCGGCCGCTGGCCGCCCGTCCGCCCAACTGCTCTCCGAATAAGTGTTTTTTACGGTGCCGGCGGCTGGGAATCCCGCCGCGCGCCTTCCGTTGCCTTCCGCGCCTTGGGCGCCGCTGTCATGGTCGTGCCCTCCCGCGTCATGCCCGGCGCCCGCCAGGAAAGCATGGTCGAGGGAAGGAATTGCACCGGCATGTCGACAGCCCGTTCAGCTTCGGCGCGACCTGGCACCTGATATGAGAAGAGCTTTGCTACCATGTTGAAACCCCTGCATAGTCAAAACGTCCCGGCTGTGACCGGGACGTGGCGAATCTATGGCATGGGGTTTCGCAGCTGTGTTTTAATTTTGGATTACGAGATTCTTATACCAGCCCGCCTTGTCATCGACTCTTCGCATTCCGCGGCGGGCTGGTATAAGCTTTCCCTTTGGCGCGCGGCCGCCCCGCCAGCTCCGCGCGCGGTATTAGACCACGGCTGACGGGCGCGATTCGCATTTGCCGGTTGGCATTCCTCGATTCCGAGCTTATTTTTTGGACGGATGGCGTTGCCAGCGGCACGCGAGCATTGGGAGCATTGCCGGAATGGATCACTTCGCGCCGGAAGCCGGGCCTGGCGGTGCCGGCCGTCTGCATATCGGCGAGCTTGCCAGCAGTTTCGCTGCCTTGCCGGAGCGGTTTTTCGTCCGCCAGGCGCCGGTGCCGGTCAGGCAGCCACGGCTGCTTGAATTCAACGAGCCGCTGGCCCTCGAGCTCGGCCTTGACGTGCGCGCGCTGGGGGAAGACGATCTCGCCGCCCTTTTCGCCGGCAACCGCCTGCCGCATGGCGGCGAGCCGATCGCCATGGCGTATGCCGGCCATCAGTTCGGCGGTTTCGTGCCGCAACTGGGCGATGGCCGTGCCCTGCTGCTGAGCGAGGTGATCGACCGCGAGGGCCGGCGCCGGGACATTCAGCTCAAGGGCTCCGGCCGCACCGCCTTCTCTCGCGGAGGCGACGGCAGGGCGGCGCTTGGCCCCGTGCTGCGGGAATATCTGATCAGCGAGGCGATGCACCGGCTCGGCATTCCCGCCACGAGGGCGCTGGCCGCAGTTCTCACCGGGGAGACGGTGATGCGTGAGACCCATCTCCCCGGCGCGGTGCTGACGCGCATCCTCGCCAGCAATATCCGGATCGGCACGTTCCAGTATTTCGCGGCGCGCGGGGATACGGAGGCGATCCGGGAACTGGCGGATTACGCCATCGCCCGGCATTATCCGGAACTGGCGTCAGGCCCAGACCCGCATCTCGCGCTGCTTTGCAGGGTTATCGAAAAACAGGCGGCGCTCGTCGCGCAATGGCTGAACATCGGGTTCGTCCATGGCGTGATGAACACCGACAACATGGCCATCTCCGGCGAGACCATCGATTTCGGCCCATGCGCCTTCATGGACGCCTATGATCCGGCAACGGTGTTCAGCTCGATTGATAGCGCGGGCCGCTACGCCTATGGCAACCAGCCTTATATCGCCCAGTGGAACCTCGCCCGCTTTGCCGAAACCTTGCTGCCGCTGATCGATCCCGATGAGCAGCGGGCGATCGGGAAGGCGGGTGAGGCGGTCGGCCGCTTCAGCGCCGTGTTCCAGGATGCGTGGCTGCGCGGCATGCGGGAGAAGCTCGGGCTTTTCCATGAAGCAACCGGAGACAGCGGGCTGATCCAGGACCTGCTGGAGCTACTG
>JAJYAF010000242.1 GCA_021779655.1 Pseudomonadota bacterium | reverse complement strand
TAGCGACATTTCCGGCACGCGCTTGCCCTTCGGCCGGTCGAAATGGCTGCAAACGATGACGCGGGCGCCCTTCCCCGACAATTCGGCGATGGTGGGGCAAAGCCGCTCCAGCCGCGTGAGGTCGGTTATTCTGCCATTCTGAACCGGCACGTTCAGATCGGCGCGCAGCAGCACTCTTTTGCCGCGCGGCGCCAGATCATCGAGCGTTCTGGCCGCCATTACAGCGAACCGAACAGCGCCGCCGTATCCGACATCCGGTTCGAGAAGCCCCATTCATTGTCGTACCAGCCCATCACCCGCGTCAGCGCGTTATCCACCACCACGGTCTGTGGCGCGTCGAAGGTGCAGGAGGCGGGACAATGGATGAAATCCGCCGAAACCAGCGCCTCGGTGGAGTAATCGAGAATGCCTTTCAGCTCGCCCTCGCTCCATTTCTTCATGGCGGCGTTGATGTCGTCCCGGGAAGGCTGCTTCTTCAGCACGACATCGAAGGAGACGAGCGAGACATCGGGCGTGGGCACGCGGATGGAGGTGCCGTCCAGCTTGCCCTTGAGTTCGGGAAGAACCAGCCCCACCGCCTTGGCGGCGCCGGTGGAGGTGGGGATCATGGAAAGCGCGGCGGCGCGGGCGCGGTGGCGGTCCTTGTGCAGCGTGTCCACGGTGCGCTGATCGCCGGTGTAGGAGTGGATGGTCACCATATAGCCGCGCTCGATCCCGAACTCCGCGTGCAGCACCTTGGCCATCGGCACCAGGCAGTTGGTGGTGCAGGAGGCGTTGGAGATGACCTGCATCTCCCGGGTCAGGGTCTTGTGGTTGACACCGTAGACGATGGTCGCGTCCACGCCGTCCGCCGGGGCGGAGACGAGCACCTTGCGGGCGCCGGCGGTGAGCAAAGCGGCGGCCGATTCGCGGTTGGTGAACAGGCCGGTGCATTCCATGGCCACATCGATGCCTGAAAGCGGAACCTTGGCCGGATCGCGCTCGGCGGTGACCTTGATCGGCGCGTAGCTGCGGCCGTTATGGGAGATGACCAGGCTGTCCCCGTTAACCGCCACCGTGCCGGGGAAGCGGCCATGGACGGAATCGTAGCGGAGCAGGTGCGCATTGTCCTCCACGCTGCCGAGATCGTTGATCAGCACCGGCTCAAGATCGGTCCGGCCGCTTTCGATCATGGCGCGCAGCACCAGCCGTCCGATCCGCCCGAAACCGTTGATCGCTATCTTCACCGCCATTTCCCTCATGCTCCTTCTCTGATTTTCACGGACCCGAGGCGATGCCCTGGATCGTTCCCTCGACCGCCTCCTGGGCCGTTCCCTGGGCCGTTCCCTGGGTTATTCGCTGGGCCGTTCCCTGGGTGATTCCCCGGACGATACGCCGGGCCGCCGCCGCCACGGCAGCTTCGGTTATTCCAAAGTGCTGGTAAAGGGCCTCAGCCGGGGCGGAAGCGCCAAATCCTGTCAGCCCGATGAAAATTCCGTCCTCGCCCAGCCAGCGTTCCCAGCCGAAACCCGATGCCGCCTCGATGCCGATGCGCGGGGCGCTGCCCAGCACCTCCCGCCGGTAGCCCGCATCCTGCCGGGCGAACAGCTCGAAGCAGGGCGCCGAAACCACGGCGGCCATGATGCCTTCCTTGGCCAGCGTGGCGCGCGCCGCCATGGCGATGCCGAGTTCGCTGCCGGTGGCGATCAGCGTCACCGCCCGCTCCCCTTCGGCCGGCGCCACCACATAGGCGCCGCGGGCGCATTGATTGCCGTTGGCAGTGTCGCGGATCGCCGGCAGCGGCTGGCGGGAGAGGACGAGCAGGCTGGGGCCGCCCGCGTTGCGGATGGCGAGTTCCCAGCATTCGGCGGTCTCGATCGCGTCCGCCGGGCGCATCACCAGCATGTTCGGCATCGCCCGGAGCGAGGCGAGATGCTCGACCGGCTGATGCGTCGCCCCGTCTTCCCCGACGCCGATGGAATCGTGGGTGAGCACATGAATGACGCGAATGCCCATAAGCGCCGCCAGCCTGAGCGAGGGGCGCATGTAATCGGTGAACACGAAGAACGTGCCGCCATAGGGGATGAGGCCGCCATGCAGCGCGAGGCCGTTCATCGCCGCCGCCATGGCGTGCTCCCGCACGCCGTAATGAATATAGCGCCCGGCGAAATTCTCCGGCGTGACCACCGCCATGCCCTTCACCTGGGTTAGATTGGAGCCGGTGAGATCGGCCGAGCCGCCGATCAGCTCCGGAATGGCCGGAAGAAGCACCTCCAGCGCCTTCTGGCTGGCCTGGCGGGTGGCCAGACTGGGCTTCTGCTCGGTCAGCGCGGCCTTGAAGGCGCTCATCGCCTCGGTCCAGCCTTCCGGCAGGCGGCCGGCCATCACCCTTTCCAGCTCCGGCTTCTGCGGGTGCCGGGCCAGACGCTTGAGCCAGGCGCGGCGCGGCGCCGCACCCCGCGCGCCGGCCGCGCGCCAGAAGGCGGCCACCGCCTCCGGCACGGTGAAGGGCAAATGGTGCCAGCCCAGCGCCCGCTTTGCCGCCTCCGCCTCGGCCGGACCGAGAGCGGAGCCGTGGCTGGCGGCGGTGCCGGCCTTGGCGGGCGCTCCGAAGCCGATGACGGTCCGGCAGGCGATCAGCGTGGGGCGCGTGGATTTCCGGGCGAAGGCCAGGGCCGCCGCGATCTGCGTGAAATCATGCCCGTCGATCCGCCGCACCGCCCAGCCATAGCCGGCAAAGCGTTTAAGGGGATCGTCGGAGAGCGCCAGATCGGTTCTGCCGTCGATGGAGATGCCGTTATCGTCCCAGAGCACGGTGAGCTTTCCGAGCCTGAGATGCCCGGCCAGCGCCCCGGCCTCATGGCTTACCCCTTCCATCAGACAGCCATCCCCGGCGATGACCCAGGTATGATGGTCCACCAGGCTTTTGCCGAACCGCGCCGCCAGAAGCCGCTCGGCAAGCGCCATGCCGACCGCCGTGGCGATGCCCTGGCCCAGCGGGCCGGTGGTCATTTCAATGGCCGGATGCTCGCGGTATTCGGGATGGCCGGCGGCGGGGGAATGCAACTGCCGGAAGCGCTTCAGCGCCTCCATCTCCATTCCGGCATGGCCGGTGAGATGCAGGAGCGCGTAGAGCAGCATGCTGCCATGGCCGGCGGAGAGCACGAAGCGGTCGCGGTCGGGCCATTCGGGGTCGGCGGCGTCGTATTTCAGGTATTTCGTCCACAGCACCGTGGCCACGTCGGCCATGCCCATCGGCATGCCGGGATGGCCGCTCTTGGCGGTTTCCACCGCGTCGATGGCGAGCGCGCGCACCGCGTTGGCCATCACCCGCGCTTCCTCCAGCGGCTTTTGCAGAATCGCCGCCTGCCGCTCAAGCGCCGCCTTGTTGTCCGAATCTTCCGCCACGCTGGCCATTCCGCGCTTTCCGTTCCGATCGTCTCCTCCGGCTCGCTGCCGGAGCATGAAACGCGACCAAGCTGATCGCCGCCATATTCCGCGCGGTCCATATCGCCCCCGGCGGCAAGCGGCAACCCGAGGCGGCAATTCACCCGCGCGTTAAGTCCAACGGGCAAAGCCAATGGAGGAAGTTTCCGCTGGGAGCGCTTTCATGGAGAAAATTCCGGCTGGAAATTCGCCTGGGGTAAAAATCCCTGTCAATCCCCGCTCCTCGTCCGGTTGTGAACGGTTGCATCGGGCGCGGCTCCCCGGCTTCCCACGCGGGACGGTTTGCGCTAAGGGTGCGGCGCCGCGCCATGTTGAACGATTGCTGAAATAAGGTTCGCGATGCCTCTCTCCCACCAGAACTTGCGTGCCCTTTCCCGGCTGACCCACGGAGGGCAATGGGGGCAATGGGGGCAATGGGGGCGGCGAACTGGCTTCGGTATCTTGAACCTGGCCGTTCTTGGCCTGCTCTCCGGCTGCTCGATGGCGCGCTTTCCGCTGTTCAACCCGCACGGGGCGGTGGGCGAGGTGCAGTGGCGCACCACATTGCTCGATGTCGGGGTGATGATGCTCATCATCGGCCCGGTGACGGTGCTCGGCATTCTCTTCATGTGGCGCTACCGGAAAGCGCGAAACGCGGCGTACGACCCGGACTGGTCGCATTCCATGCTGCTCGAACTGCTGATGTGGGGCGTTCCGCTCCTGGTCGTCGCCTTCCTGGGCTATGCCTCATACCGCACCACGCTGCTGGTCAATCCATACAAGCCGATGGTTTTGCAGGCCGCCAATGGCGCAGGCCCGGCGCTCAAGATCGAGGCGATCACCACCGACTGGCAATGGGTCTTCATTTATCCGCAATATGGCATCGCGACGATCGACGATCTGCCGCTCCCCGCCGGCCGGCCGGTGCAGGTATCCCTGACCTCCGTCAGCGTGACGAACGATTTTGTCATCCCCCAGGTGGCGCAGATGATCGACGTGATGCCGGGCATGCGCACCAAGGATGTCTTCCAGGTGAACCGCCCGGCGGCCTTCGAGGGCTATTCGGCCGATTTCAGCGGCGAGGGTTTCTCCTGGATGCAGTTTTCCACGCGCGTGATGGCGCCGGCGGATTTCGATGCCTG
>JAJYAF010000241.1 GCA_021779655.1 Pseudomonadota bacterium | reverse complement strand
CAGGGGACGAGCCAGAACTTCGCCGGCTTGTTCGCCTCCGGCATCGCCTGGGCATTGAGCAGCCATTTCGCGGCACGGCTTCCCGTCCCGGCATTCCGCATCGCCTTCGCCATCGGCGCATTGGCGGGGCCGGTGGCGTTGCTGATGCGGCGCGGCCTGTTGGAAGCACCGGAATTTCTCGCGCAGCGGATGCGGCCGCTCCCGTCGAAACAGCACCCTACCGTGAGCGGCATCCTGATCGCGGCCGGCATGGTCGCCATCGGCACGGCACAGACATACCTTGTCATCTATTTGCCGACCTATGCGACGAATGTGCTGCATCTACAGGCCGGCAAGGCGTATGGCGCGGTATTCCTGAATTTCGTGGTCACGCTGGCCATGACACCCTGGCGCCTGGCGGTCGCCCGCCGGTTCGACCGTTCCCACCGGCCGGCCATGATGCTGTTCTCCTGCCTGGCCATGCTGGCCGCCGGCTATCCGGCGTTCATCCTGCTTGGATTGTGGCCGAGCGCGATCACGCTTTTCCTGCTACCAATCGGCTTCACGATCATCGGGATGCCCTATAACGCGCCGCTTTCCGGTTTCATGGGCATGGTGTTCGCGCTTCGGCGGCGTGGCGTGGGGCTTTCGATCGGCTACGCGCTTGGCATCGCCATGTTCGGCGGTTCGGCGCCTTTGATCAACACCTGGCTGGTGGCAAGAACCGGCGATCCCCGCAGTCCCGGGCTTTACCTCATTTTCGCGAGCGTTATCTCGATCCTCGCGATTTGCGCCGCGCAATCGCGGCTGGGTTCCGTCTCGAAGGGTCCCCACTGACAAGTCTTTACTCTTTTGTAATAATAGATTACCTTTAGCGCGATAGGTCGCCGTCCAGTTCGACCACGTCCAATAAAGTCCAGCGGTAATGCGCTATCCGCGCGTTGCCGGCAGGACATGAGAAATTGTTCCGGAATGAATTGTTTCGGTCCGGCTTGCGTAAGAATTGTGTCAGAAAAAATGCGTTGCCTGACTGCCAGGCGTCCCTCCAGGAATCTGGAACGACAGCGAATTTTGCTGGAGCCAAAGGTTGCGGAATAGGAGCCATATCATGTCTCATCATATCATGATCACCTGCCCGGTCATGGATGTTCCTGTCCGCACCGGCTACCGGGCGCCTCCCGGCAGCGCGATCGACGGCTTGAAGGGGATCAAACTCGCCCGCTGCCCGGAATGCGGGGGCGTCCATTTCTGGGACGGTAAAAGCGCATTTTGGATTGAATACCTCATTCAACCTTCCGCCTCGGTCTGGGGCAGCTTTCGCGAGAGGCTGCGGCGCGCCCTCCACGTTCGCGCGTAAAATCCCCCTGCTTCCGTCTCATCCCTCGAACCGGGGGTGATTCTTCCGCCTCGCCCCGGATAGCGCCAGGCACCATCGGCGCTCTGGTCCTCCGATTGCGCACGCTCCGCCGCTGTCGCTTCGAAGGTGGCGCGATTTTTCCGGTGCGTTGTTCCGGCGGGTTTTTTTTGGCGATGGACGCAATGGTGGCCGGCGAGCGCCACGGCCTGCCTCCGGAACCATTCGCATCGCACGGCCCGGAAGTTCAACCGGCATATTCATCGCCCTACCGGGGATGACCCGTTCCGTCCTGAAAAGCCAGATGTCCGGCCCGATCCGGGGTTCCGGGCTCATTTCACACAACCTTCATGCACATCGGAGGCAGATCTTTGGCAAGGATTGCCGCTGTCAACAGGACGTAAACCGGCCCGTGCTACCCAAAAGGAACAATGAATTGCCATACCTTTCATTCAGAAAAACCGCCTTTCTGGCTGCTACCGAAATCTTGTGCGGAATCCTTCTGTGCGGACATCCCGCGGCGGCGCAATCAGCCGCAAAGGTACAGTCGCTCCAGAACGAACTGAACGCGTTGCAAACTGAAATTCAGCAGTTGAAAATTCAGTCCAACAACGAACAAATGGAGATTTCCGCAGCGCGTCCGGCCCCTGCCGCGGCTGCGGAACCGGCGCTGCCGCCCGGTACGTTTCGGGTAGGCGCGGTAACGGTCACCTTCGGTGGCTTTGCGGCGCTGGAAAGTGTGTTCCGGTCCAGAAATCAGGCGGCCAGCATCGATAGCAATTTGAACGGAGGCATCCCGCTTCCAAATTCTTCAAATTACCACGTATCGGAATTCCGTGAGACGGCGCAACAGAGCCGCTTTTCCGTACTCGTACAAGCACAACCGAATCTCTCGACCAAGCTGAGCGCATATCTGGAGGCCGACTTTCTCTCCGCGGGCTCTTCCTCGAATAACAACCAAAGCAATAGTTACACACCGCGGGTCCGCCAATTCTGGGGAATGTACGAAAACAGCGATTTCGGAATACATGTCGTTGGCGGACAAACATGGAGCCTTGCGACGATGTATGCGCAAGGTCTTATTCCGCGCCATGAGCAGGTTCCGTTGACCATCGACGCACAATACGTCGCGGGTTTTGACTGGGCACGGCAAGCAACATTCCGGGTAGTTAAGGACTTTGACAACCAGAAGATATGGGCTGGATTCTCCATCGAGGAGCCTGCAACGGTGTTCAGCCAGAGCGAAAGCTGTCCGGCAGCCGTGCAGCCCACCTTGCTGCCCGGATACGTGGAGGAAAACACGCAGTGCGGCGGATCGAACGTGAACTCCGTTACCGCTTACAGCGATAATTTCGCACCGGATCTGATCGCTAAGGTAGCCGCCGACCCTGGCTTCGGGCATTTCGAGTTATACGGCATGCTCCGGTTCCTCGATGGCCGTACGTTGGATACAAACAACCATACCGGCCGCAACTATTCGACCACCGGCCAGGGAATAGGCGCGGGCATGATTTTGCCGCTGATCCCGAAAGTTCTCAACTTCCAGCTTAGCGGTCTTTTCGGCCAAGGGGTCGGCCGCTATGGAACCGCGCAATTACCCGACGCCACGTTTTCTCCGACAGGGAATATCAAGCCTCTAACCGAATACTCGATCATGGGCGGTTTCGTCTTCCATCCAATTCCCGCCCTCGATCTCTATACCTATGGCGGCGCGGAGGAGGCCGATGCCAAATCCTATTATGTTAGCGGCGTCCATTATGGATACGGCAGCACCACCGCCAGCCTCATTGGCTGCGCGATTGAAGGCGGCTCATGCTCGGCGCAGACATCCGGCATCGTTGAGGGTACGGTCGGGGGCTGGTATCGGTTTTTGAAAAACCAGTATGGAACCCTGGAAGCGGGCGCCCAATATGAATTTATCCAAAGAAATACATTCGCTGGCCAAGGCGCGACAAAGGGCAGCAGTTATGCACCCTCATCCAACCTCAACGCCGTTTTGGTGAGCTTCCGTTACCTGCCGTTCGGCTGAGGCAAGGCAGGGTCATCTTCTACTACGGCTGATTATAAATGCCTGCGAACGGGTTGGTTCGCAGGCATTTTTTCCAGGAAAATTCAAGCAACCATAGGTCTGATAGACCTCTTCCGCCGACGGTAAAAGCGGCGCCGCTCGATGGCAAGAAGTCCGGCTTATGAATGCCGTTTAGGGATACCGTTTGCGCATCAGCAGATACGCGACGAACATGAAACCGAGATAGACGAAGGGGATCAGCATGATCAGATCTTCGAGGTCGAAAAACATCAGGTTTTCTCCCTTTCCTGCGTATCATACATCACGGCGCCGGCGGCCGCGATCAGCACGATCATGACCGTGCCTACCATCCAGGCGAAGTACCAGGGACCATAATCCCCGGCGATGACGGCCAGCGCCACGGCAAGCCCCAGCACGATGGCGAGGCCGACGATTTTGAAAAACTGTCCCATTTCCGGAAATCCTCAATAGCTGTGGGTATCGTTTGCTATGGTGCTGCGCTGCAGCTTGCCGCGCATCACGTAGAAACACCACGAGGTATAGGTGATGATGACAGGCGTGAAGACCAGCGCGAAAAGCAGCATCCAGCCGAGATTATATGCCGAGCCGGAGGCGTTCCATATCGTCAGGCTCTGCGCAGGCGCGCTGCTTGAGGGCATCAGGAAGGGAAACATCGAGGCGCCGGTGGTGAAGATCACGCCGAACCAGGAAATTGCGCCGAGCCACCAGCCGAGCACCGGCAGTCCCGCCGCTACCGCGCCGGCGCCACCCAGCATCCCGATGAAGCCGAGCAGAGGCAGTACCCAGAGTACCGGGTGGGCATGATAATTGGCCATCCAGGCGCCAACCTTCATTGCAACGGCGGGGCCATTCAGCGGTGAGGGGGGCATGGCGGGGTTGACCGGCGCGGTAAAGGCATATCCGCTGAGATGCGCCACCCAGAAACCGCCGATGGCAAAGAGCAGTGCCGCCACGATGCCGCCGCCGATCGCGGCGGCACGTGCCCGGCCGTAAATCGGCTCTTCGCTGCGGAGCATCAGCATCGTGCCGCCCTGGTAGATGGCAAGCGCCAGGGAAAGCACGCCGCAGAGCACCGCGAAGGGGTTCAGAAGGTAAGACAGAAACGACTCGTCCTGAAAATACTGGCCAGTCCAGCCGTAATGGAAGCCGACGCCTTCCATGACATTCC
>JAJYAF010000240.1 GCA_021779655.1 Pseudomonadota bacterium | reverse complement strand
GAGCGACGGCAGGAATGGCGCATCGGGCGTATTCTCCACCAACCGCGCTCCTGCGAGGGTGGAGATCGCCATCGCCCCATGTTGATTCAATAGGGCGGCGAGAGATCGCCCGGCGAGAAGGTGAAAAATCTATATCGATGGAAAGTCAGCGAGATGATCCAGCTGTAAAACATCCCGCCCCACAACCACATGGACAAGGCGACGAAGTTGAATTCCAGCTTATAGGGTTGAGGCAATTCGTGGGCGATAAGCCCCGTCAAGATTGCGATTGATTGAGTTGCGACGACAGCGATCAACCAAGCCCCCGTAATGCCGTGTTCAATCGGCGGCTTTTCACGCTTGATCGTGAAGGCCGTAAAAACGGTGTAGGTGAGACCCCCCCCACATAAAGGACGCCCGCGCCAAGAGAACGGCTGCGGCCATTATGTTGTGCGCGAAAAGAAGGAATTCCGTTCCAAGAATGCAAGACGCCGCGATCGCCGTGAAGAAGCCAGGACCAATCCTGTGATCGGTCATGTCCGCACCGAACAAATCCGGAAAGCGAAAAACGCGGAGTGCGGTCAAAGCCACAAGGACGCCGAAGGCGGCGATATTGAAGATGAAAAGGCCCAGCGCCAGCGAGGAAAGCTGAAAATTCCAGGCGGCGATGGAAATAATGCCGGTCGCCATTACCAGAGTGAAATATACAGGCGGCAAAGTCTTTCATCGCGGGTTTGCCGTATCGGTTCTAGGATGGCGGGTCCGGAAGCGGGTCGACAATTGGCGTCGCCGGCGTGCGCAGGCACATTCCGACGTGTGCGACGACATTCGTTAGACCTTGCCAGATTTCTCACATTAGCGCGCCACGAATTTGGCGGCGATGGCGTCTCGAGACCCTTGATAACCGCTATCCCGTCAAAGCGCCCTCGTTTGCCGGGTAGGCCAGCGCGGCAAACTTGGCGAGCACACCCCGTCTGTAGCGCGGCTCCGGCTGTTTCCACGCCGCGCGTCGGCGCGTCAGTTCGGCCTCATCTACCTCCAAACGGAGTAAGAGCTGGTGGGCGTCGATCGTGATGGTGTCGCACTCCTGCACCAGTGCGATGTTGCCGCCGACATAGGCTTCCGGAGCGACGTGACCCACTACCATGCCCCAGGTGCCGCCAGAGAAGCGCCCATCGGTGATCAGCCCCACGCTCTCGCCGAGGCCGCGGCCGACCAGCGCCGAAGTCGGCGCGAGCATCTCCGGCATGCCCGGTCCGCCCTTCGGCCCCAGATAGCGCAGCACCACGACATCGCCCGGATTTATGCGGTCAGCCAGGATCGCCTCCATGGCCGATTGCTCATCGTCGAACACACGGGCAGGGCCAATGATGGCCGGGCTCTTGAGGCCGGTGATCTTGGCCACGGCTCCATCCTCGGCGAGATTGCCCTTCAGGATGGCGAGATGACCTTCGCGGTAGAGCGCCTTTTCGATTGGCATGATGAGGTCCTGGTCGGCGCGCGGGGCGTCCGGCACATCGGCCAGCTCCTCCGCCAGCGTCCGGCCGGTTATAGTGATGCAGTCGCCATGCAGAAGGCCGGCATTGAGCAAAAGTTTCAGCACCTGCGGAATGCCGCCGGCCTCGTGGAGGTCTACCGCCATGTATTTGCCGGACGGCTTCAGGTCGCACAGTACCGGTACCCTGCGTCGCACGCGCTCGAAATCGTCGAGCGTCCATTCGACCTCGGCGGCATGCGCGATGGCCAGATAATGCAGCACCGCATTGGTGGAACCGCCGACTGCCATGATGAGCGCCACCGCATTCTCAATCGACTTGCGCGTAACGATGTCCCGCGGCTTGAGATCCTTCTTGACCGCCTCGACCAGCACGCGCCCCGATTCGGCGGCGCTGTCTATCTTTTCTCCATTGGGATTTGCCATCGTCGAGGAGTACATCAGCGACATGCCGAGCGCCTCGAAGGAGGAACTCATCGTATTGGCGGTGTACATGCCGCCGCAGGAGCCGTTGCAGGGGCAGGCATTCCGCTCGATGCCTTCGAAATCTTCCTCGCTCATGGCGCCGGCCATGAATGCGCCGACCGCTTCGAAGGCGGAAACAATGGAAAGGTCCTGGCCTTTCCAGTGGCCCGGCTTGATGGTGCCGCCATAGACGTAAATCGCCGGCGCGTTGGCGCGCAGAATGCCGATCATGCCGCCGGGCATGTTCTTGTCGCAACCGCCCAGCGCCAGGACGCCATCCATCCACTGGCCTTGGACGCACGTCTCGATACAGTCGGCGATCACCTCGCGCGACACGAGCGAGTATTTCATCCCTTCCGTACCCATCGACATGCCGTCCGAGATGGTAGGCGTGCCAAATATCTGTGGGTTGGCGCCAGCGGCCTTGATTGCCGCGGCGGCGGCGTCGGCCAGCGGCTGCAGGCCGGCATTACAGGGCGTGATGGTGGAATGGCCGTTGGCGATACCGATCATCGGCTTGTCGAAATCGGCCTTCTCGTAACCCAGAGCGTAATACATAGCCCGGTTGGGCGAGCGGGCCACGCCTTGGGTGATGTGTTTCGAACGTTCATTGAAGGGCATAGGGAACCTCGGCGCGGTTTTGCTGGACAACTGTTTCAGTCGGACGAGAGATCGGCAAGCTTCCTCCGCTCGACAGTCCATATCGTGGCAATAAAAAAGTATGCGAATCTTATAGTTGCGTAGTCCCGATCGACGTGCCAAGCCGCTGATGACCGGCGGTCTTGAAGCGATAGGATAAGCCAGTGAAGACCACTTTCCAGATTATTCGTGACTATCGTGGCCCCGCGCTGTTCAGCTTTGGTTTCCGCCCCTTCTTCCTTCTCGCCTCCGTCTGGGCAGCCCTGGCCGTGCCTCTCTGGATTCTGCCCCTTCTCGGCGTTGGCAATAATATGGCGGCGGTTTTCACCCGCGACTGGCATGTCCACGAGATGCTGTTCGGCTACACCTGCGCCGTCATCGTCGGCTACATGATTGTCGCCGGAGCCAATTGGACCGGGAACTATCCGGTCGCGGGGCGACCTGTCGCGGTGCTGGTAGCGCTCTGGGTTGCTGGGCGATTAGCGATGCTATTCCATCCCATCCTCGGCCCCTCGGCTGCTGTGATTGATGCAGCTTTCCTCATCCTGTTCGCCCTTGCGCTCTGGCGGGAGCAGCTTGCGGCCAGGAACTGGCGCTCCCTTGCCCCCTGCGTCATCGTTTCGCTGCTGGCGATTGCAAATGTCGGCTTTCACATGCGCATGGTATCGCCGGACCTCGGCGCGGCATCGGAGCGCGCAACGCTTGGTCTCATCACGTTCCTCATTGCGCTGATGGGCGGTCGCCTCGTGCCGAGCTTCACCCGCAACTGGATGGCGCAGCGCAAGATCAGGACCGAGCCCGCATCCTATGGTCGCTTCGACATGGGCGTGCTCACTTTGACCGGAGCCGGACTCGCATCGTGGGTTCTCCAGCCCACGTCGCTTCCGAGCGGAATTTTACTAGCCATTGCCGGCATAGGCTTGTTTGTCCGCCTCCTGCGCTGGCGCGGATGGTTCGCCGCCGGCGACGGCATGGTGCTCATTCTCCACCTTGCCTATTTCTGGTGCGCGCTTGGTGTCGCCATGCTCGGGGCTTCGATCCTGCTGCCGGCCCAAGTCCCGAAAACCGCCGCAATCCACGCGCTGACCGCTGGCTCCATCGGCGTGATGACGCTGGCCATGATGACGCGCACCAGCCGCAGCCATACCGGCCGAGAACGCCGCGCCGACGGCGTCACGCTGCTCATTTACGCTCTGGCCAATGCGGCCGCCATGATGCGCGTCCTCGCGCCATTTGTCAGTTCGGCCTACATGGAGTTGGTGGCGCTGTCGGCTGTCTGCTGGTCGCTGGCCTTCGGTCTATTTGCGGTGGCCTATGGCCCTATGCTCGTTCGTTCCTGGCATCGACGGACCTGAGGCGCGTTCTTGCAAGTCTCGTCGCGGCGTAGGGTTTTGCCGTCGAGCGTTCATGGCGGCGCCAGCGGTGCCTTCCTCGTCGACATCATCGCATTGCTCGGGTTCCGCCGTATGAAGGAGGTGCGTGTGCGAATCCACGCCGGCGCGCCTTCGGCAGCGATTGCGACGTCCTTGAAGGCGTTGCGGCCATGATCCCGATCCCGGCGGGATGCCGCGTTTGGATCGCGATGGGTCACACGGATAGGCCCTCCTGACCCCACAGAAAAATCGCCATGCTGCGCCTTCAGGACAGCCCGGCAGGAGTCCACCTCAATTCCGGGTGCTGTCCAATCAATCCAGGCCGGCTTTCTCAGCCGGCTTCGACGCCGCCCCAAAAAGCGAACGCGGCGTCCACTTCCTTCGCGTGAAATGTCCTGGCGTCCTGACCGTCAGGATCGCCCGCGAAGCGGCCGAGGCGGCTGGCGCAGTCGAAAAACCCCCGTCTGGGAAGGTCGCCAAGAATCGTGCTGATTGCGAGCGCCGCGATGAAAGGGTGATGCGCAACGGCGTCCTCCTCCATCAGACGCTCCAGCGCGACCGTCACCTGATGGATTGTATTGGGCGGCGTTAGCTGCAAGGCGCTCGCCATATCCCGGTAGG
>JAJYAF010000239.1 GCA_021779655.1 Pseudomonadota bacterium | reverse complement strand
GGCGGGGCTTGAAATCAAAACGCTGAGCGGTGCCGCGCTCACGCCTAAGGTCTGGTCCGCCTTCCATGCGTTCTATCTTGCCACGGTCGATCGCAAATGGGGCGGAGCCTATCTCGCCCAGGAATTCTTTCCCCTGCTCAGCGAGCGTCTGGGCGATAAAATCGTGCTGGTCCTCGCCACGCGCAACGGTGAACCCATTGCCGGCGCGCTCAACCTGCGTGGCGGAAACGCGCTTTATGGCCGCAACTGGGGCACGGTTGAAGACATTCCGTTCCTGCACTTCGAACTCTGCTATTACCAGGCCATCGATTACGCCATTGCGCACGGGCTTGCGCGGGTGGAGGCCGGCGCGCAAGGCGAACATAAAATCCAGCGCGGCTATCTGCCGCAGCCAACCTATTCCGCGCACTGGATCGAACATCCCGGTCTGCGCCGCGCCGTGGCGGATTTCCTGGAAGCCGAGCGCCCGGCCGTAAGCCAGGCCATGGCCGCGCTGGAAGCGGAAAGCCCTTTCAGGCAATCCAGCTCATAACGCGTCTTCCTTCCGTCCCGCGGCAGAATGGTTTAACCCCCTTTCCATGGTCAAACTCCGTTTCGCGCCCAGTCCGACCGGCTATCTGCATGTCGGCAACGCCCGGACCGCGCTCGTGAATTTCCTCTTCGCCCGCAAGCATGGCGGAGAATTCCTGCTGCGGCTCGACGATACCGATACCGAGCGAGGCCGCCCGGAATACGAACAAGGCATTTACGACGATCTACGCTGGCTTGGCCTCGAATGGGATTGCCTCGATAAGCAATCCCTGCGGCTTGGCCGCTACGCGGACGTCGCGGAAGCGTTGAAGGCGTCCGGCCTGCTCTATCCCTGCTTCGAATCCGAGGAGGAACTCGCCGCCAAGCGCGCCGCCCTCATCAAGCGCAGGCTTCCGCCGGTCTATGACCGCGCCGCCCTCAACATGACACGGCAGCAACTGGAATCCGCGCTGGCCAACGGCAAACATCCCTATTGGCGCTTCAAGCTCTCCGGCGCGCAGGTTTCCTGGCAGGATCTCGTGCTGGGCGGCCGCACCGTGAAGCTCTCCACCGTCTCCGATCCGGTGCTGATCCGGGCCGACGGCACGCCGCTTTATACCCTGACCTCGGTGATAGACGACGTGGACCACGGCATCACCCATATCATCCGGGGGGAAGATCACGTCACCAACACCGCCGTGCAGATCGACCTGTTCCAGGCGGTCACGCGCAACCCGCTTCCCCGCTTCGCGCATCTGCCGCTCATCGGCGATATGGCGGGCGAAAAACTCTCCAAAAGGGTCGGCAGCATCTCGCTGCGAAGCTTGCGCAAGGATGGCATCGAGCCAGCCGCCATCTGCGCCTATCTCGCCCGGCTCGGCACCGGCAAGGACCTGACCCCGCTTGCCATGCCAGGGCTGATCGAAGCCTTCGACATGGCGGAATTCGGCCGCTCCCGGCCCCGCTTCGACCCGCAGCAGCTTTTGGCGCTGAACCGAAAAATCCTTCATGGGCTGGAATACGGCGCGGTCAGGGACCGCCTGCCGGAAGGTGCCGGGGAGGCATTCTGGCTGGCCGTGCGGAGCAATCTGGACCTGCTGAGCGAGGCCCGGCACTGGTGGAATATCGTCAACGGCGAAATCACGCCGCCAGGCCTTGCCGGGGAACGCGACTTCATCGCCCGGGCCGCCGCCTTGCTCCCCCAAGGCTCTTGGGGGCCGGATACCTGGAAATCCTGGACGGCGAGCATAACCGAAGCCACCGGCATCAAGGGCCGGGCCTTGTATCAACCCCTGCGCCTCGCGCTCACGGGAGAGGATCATGGCCCTGAAATGGCAGCGCTACTGCCGTTGATTGGTCCAACACGCGCCGCAGAACGCCTATCCCGAGTCGTTGTCTAGCGGATCGGGCGCGGCTATGGTCCGGCCGCCGCAAGGTCAAGGCATGGGGTTCAAGCGTGGTCGATATTTTTGACGAGATTTCGGAAGATTTGCGGGCGGAACGTACCGTCCTGCTCCTGCGCCGCTACGGCGGCTTGTTCGTCGCGCTTGCCGTGCTGGTCCTGCTCGCGGTCGCCGGGCAGCAGCTATGGAGCGCCTACCAGACCAAACGGAATAATGCCGCCGCCATCGAATATTCCGGCATCACCCAGCCGCTGGACAATCTCGGCCCCGGCATCTCCCCGCGGCAGGAAATAGCCGCCGCCGGCGCGCTGGCGCAATTCGGCAAAACGGCGCCCGCGGGCTATCGCAGCCTGGCCTATCTCCGTGCCGCCGGCCTGTACGCCGCGGCGGGCCAAACGCAGGCGGCGGAAGGATTATGGGATGCGGTTGCGGCCGACCGGAACGCCGACCCGCTGTTGCGCCAGCTTGCCGATCTGCTCTGGGCGCAGCACGCGCTCGGCACGGCGCCGGATAACGCGGTGCTGGCCCGTCTCCAACCGCTTACCGCGCCGGATAATGTCTGGCATGGCCTGGCCCAGGAAACCCAGGCGTTGCTCTATTTGCGTGACGGCAAAAAGGATCAGGCCAAAGCCGTGTTCGGCCAAATCGCCTCCGACCCTACCGTGCCCGAGGGGGCACACAACCGCGCCGATGCCTTGCTGGCCCAGCTGAACGGATGAACCACAAAATGATGCCGAGACTGCCGCGCCGCGCGGCATTCACCCTGTCCGCCGCGGCGCTGGCCGCCTGCACGACCCCACCGAAGCCAAAAATACCCGGCGTCCAAACTCCGGTCATGCCGGTCACGCAGGCTCTCGCGGCTTCACCGGATGCACCGGCGGTCACGCTTCCATCCCCCGTGCCGCGCACCGACTGGCCGCAGCTCCTCGCCGGGCCTGCCCATGCGCCAGGCAATATCGCCGGCCCGTCCGGCTTCGGCCGCGCCTGGCATGCCGATATCGGCACCCCCGGCGGCGACCGGCAGCCGCTCATCGCAAGCCCGGTTTCGGCGGGCGGGCTGGTCTACACCATGGATGCCGACGCGAATGTCAGCGCCTTTTCGCTGCAAAGCGGGGAGCGGCGCTGGCGTACCTCAACCCGGCCCAAGCACGTTACCGTAATCAATCTCGGCGGCGGTATCGGCTACGACGCGAGCGGCGCCAGCCCCATCCTCTATGCCAGCACCGGCTATTCCGAAATCCTGGCGCTTGATGCCGGCAGCGGCAAAATCCTGTGGCGCCAGCCGCTGGATTTCCCGGCCCGCTCGGCGCCCACGATCGGTGGCGGCATCGTCGCGGTGAACATCCAGAACGACCTGCTGCTCACCTTCGATCCCGTCTCCGGAGAACCCGGCTGGCGCTATACCGGGCGCGTTTCCAGCATCAGTACATCGGTGGCGCTGGCCGGCGCGCCGGCGATCGATTCCGGTATCGTCGTCGCCGGCTTTTCCTCCGGCACGCTGGCGGCGCTGGATGTGAATTCCGGCATGCCGTTCTGGGAACAAAGCCTCGCCTCCGCCTTCGGGCAGGCGAGTGACCTCGATTTCTCCGACATCTCCGGCGCGCCGGTCGTCGCGGGCGGCGTCGCCTACGCGGCGAGCCTTGGGCAAACGATGATGGCGGTGGATCTCCGTTCGGGCGCCAAGGTGTGGACCATCGACGCGAGCGGCTCGGAAGCCTTCTGCGCCGCGGGCGGCTTCGTTTTCGTCCTGGACACGAATTGCAGCCTGGCCGCCATCCATGCCGATGACGGACTGATCTGCTGGACGCTGCAACTGCCGCTTTTCAAAAACCCAAAAAAGAAATCCGGCGCCAAAAGCTGGAGCGGCCCGGTCATGATCAATAACGGGCTGGTGCTCACGAGCACGCTCGGCGATATCATTACTGTCGATCCCGTCGCGGGGAAGATCAGCAGCCACGCGAAGCTGGCGGGGCCTGCGGACGTGCCGCCCATCGTCGTGGGCGGCACACTGCTGCAACTCACCCGCAACGGCATCCTCACGGCTTATAGCTGAGCATGCCATGCTCCCGAAAGTTGTCATCACCGGCCGGCCGAATGTCGGCAAAAGCACGCTTTTCAACCGGCTGACCGGGCGGCGCCTCGCGCTGGTGGCCGATACGCCGGGAGTAACGCGCGACCGCAAGGAGGCCCTAGCGGTGCTCGCCGGAACCCAAATCCTCCTGGTGGATACAGCGGGTCTTGAGGAAGCCGCGCCGCAGACGCTGCCGGCCCGCATGCGTGCCGCCACCGGCGCGGCGGTGGCGGACGCGGCGCTCGTGCTGTTCTGCTTCGACGCGCGAGCCGGCCTGCTGCCGGAAGACCGGTTCTTCGCGAACTGGCTGCGCCGGAGTAAAAAACCCGTGCTGGTGGTGGCGAACAAGGCGGAAGGCAGGCTTGCCGAAAGCGCGGTCGCGGAAGCCTATCAACTGGGCTTGGGAGATCCCATCGCGGTCTCGGCGGAACATAACGAGGGCATTTACGGCCTGATGCTTGAAATCGCCGCGCAGCTGCCAGCACCGGGGGATGAAGCGGAAGCCGCGGGAAACCTGCCTCTGCATTTCGCCATTGTCGGCCGCCCGAACGCCGGCAAATCCACGCTCGCCAACGCGCTCCTCGGCAAGGAGCGCCTTATCACCGGGCCG
>JAJYAF010000238.1 GCA_021779655.1 Pseudomonadota bacterium | reverse complement strand
CCCGCGAAGCCGGGAAGCACTGTGGAACAGCATCGGCTCAATCGTCGGAAACTACACGCCAAGCGAATGCACAAACTACTTGCAAAACTGCGGATACACACACTCAGGGTAAAACCGCTCTAGGTAAATTTTCTGAGATATGCATCCATGCACTCTCTCCCATACTATGGCCGCCGAGTTCATAGTGCCTTCGCCTTCTGAAAATAATAAAATTATATGTCGCGTAACTCAGGATTTACGCGACAATTCGGGGAGGGCAAAACGTCGCATCTCCAAGCCCCCCTTCCGATCCTCTATTTGGCTATGCGCGCGTGTTCACCCAGGGGCAAAACCTCGCGCAACAACGCGCCCAGCGATATGCGCGCAACCGGGGTCAAGCGGTGCCGTGAGTGCGCCGCCCGTTACGCCTCCGGCACGTTGCGGTCCAGCTCGGCAAGCCAGGCGTCGGCATTACCGTCGGAAGGGGCGCGCCAGTCCCCGCGCGGCGAGAGCGATCCCCCGGCCGAAACCTTGGGGCCGTTTGGCATGGCCGAGCGCTTGAACTGGCTGAAGGCGAAGAAGCGTTGCAGGAAAAGCCGCAGCCAGTGGCGGATCTCCGGCAGCGCGAAGGCAAGCCGCCGCTCCGTCGGGTAGTGCGGCGGCCAGGCGCCCTGCTCCGCATCGGCCCAGGCATGCCAGCACAGAAAGGCGATTTTCGAAGGCCGGAAGCCATAGCGGAGCACGTGGTAGAGATTGAAATCCTGTAGCGCGTAAGGGCCTATTTTGGCTTCCGTGCTTTGCGGCCGCCCACCCTTTTCCGCCGGCACAAGCTCCGGTGAGATTTCGGTGCCAAGAATGGCCTCAAGCGTCCGCCCCACCTCCGGCGGAAACTGCGCATTACGCGCGACCCAGCCGATGAGATGCTGAATCAGCGTTTTCGGCACCCCGGCATTGACATTGTAGTGCGACATCTGGTCGCCCACCCCATAGGTGCACCAGCCGAGCGCGAGTTCGGACAAATCCCCGGTGCCGAGCACGATCGCGTCATTCTGGTTAGCAATGCGGAACAGATAATCGGTGCGCAGCCCGGCCTGCACATTCTCGAAAGTAACGTCATAGGCCGGCTCGCCCTCGGCGAAGGGGTGGTGCAGATCGGCCAGCATCTGCCGCGCGGCGGGGCGGATATCGAGCTCGCGCGCGCTGGTGTCCAGGCTCTTCATCAGCCGCCAGGCATTGCCCTTGGTTTCATCGCCGGTGGCAAAGCCCGGCAGGGTGAAGGCAAGGATGTTTTCGCGCGGCAGGCCAAGCAGGTCGAGCGCCTTTGCCGCGACGATGAGTGCGTGCGTGGAATCCAGCCCGCCGGAAATCCCCAGCACCACCTTGGCGGTTCCGGTTGCCCGCAGGCGCTGAACCAGGCCGGAGACCTGGATGTTGTAAGCCTCGTAACAATCCTGCTCCAGCCGCGCCGGGTCGGCGGGGACGAAGGGAAAACGCTCGATCGGCCGCAGCAGGCCGAAATTTTCCGTCGGCGGGCTGGCGAGAAACGTGACTTTCCGAAAATCGCCGATAAGCGCCGCATGGGTCCGGCGATTATCGTCGAACGTGCCCATATGCAGCCGCTCCTGCCGCAACAGGTCGAGATCGACATCGGCCAGGATATGCTGGCCCTGCTGCGAAAAACGCTCGGCCTCTTTCAGCAGCACCCCGTTTTCGAAAACCATCACCTGCCCGTCCCAGGCGACTTCGGTCGTGCTCTCGCCGGCTCCGGCGGCGGCATAAATATAAGCGGCGAGGCAGCGCATGGAGGCGGATTGCGCGAGCAACCGGCGGCTATCCGCCCGGCCGATGGTAATGGGGCTGCCGGAAAGATTGGCAAGAACGGTGGCGCCGGCCAGCGCGGCGGTGGCGCTTGGCGGAATGGGAATCCAGAAATCCTCGCAGATTTCCACATGCAACACGAATCCCGGCAAATCCGTTGCATGAAACAGCAGATCATTGCCAAACGGCGCCGTCTGTCCGGCCAGCGAAATTTCGCCGCGCGCGGCATCCCCGGCCGCCATCTGCCGCCGCTCATAGAATTCCCGGTAGGTGGGCAGATAGGATTTCGGAACCACGCCAAGCAGCCGCCCGCGATGGATGACAAGCGCGCAGTTATACAGCCGGTGCGTATGGCGCAGCGGCGCGCCCACCACGATAACCAGCGGAAGATCGCGCGATTGCTCCAGGAGAAGAGCAATCTCCCGTTCCACCGCCTCCTGCAACGCGTCCTGGAGCAGCAGGTCTTCGATGGAATAGCCCGAGAGGGTGAGTTCCGGAAACACCGCCAGCATGGCGCCCGCCCTGGCGCAGTCCCGCGCCATCTCCAGCACCGCCCGGACGTTTTCCACGGGATCGGCGATACGGGTGCGGATGGAACAGGCGGCGACCCTGGCGAAGCCATGCGCATAAAGGGAATAGAAATTCATTGCAGTCCTATCCGAGGCCTTAAAGGGCCTGCGGCCGTCAGGATCATAGCAGAGCGCCGTGGCGGATAACAACGTGCTTGTGAAGTCACAAACGCGGCGGCCGGCGCCCGCCGCACGGACGCACCGCCGCCCCCCACTCCGGGTTGCCGCCGCGGCCCCGATGGCGGAAGCTGTCCTGAATCAATCTCCAGGCGGGGGGATCTGGACAAACACCCGCTGTACCCGCGCCGAATGGCCGGATTTTACGCCGCCGTTGACTGAAACCTGCCGCCGCTATCCCCGCGCGTCACTTACAAGAGAAACCGCCATCAACCGGCAGCGCGATCCCGGTGACATAGGAAGCATCATCCGAGAGCAGCCACAGCGCCGCCCGCGCCATTTCCTCGGCGCGCCCGAGGCGCCCCATCGGCACCGACAATTTGAATTTCTTCTCGTTTTCCGCAGCCTCTTCGGCATCCCCCCGGCGGCTGGTAAACTGAATTGTCATCGCCGTCTCGGTAAGGCCGGGGCAGAGCGCGTTCACCCGTACCTTGTCGGGGGCGAAAGTTTGCGCGAGTGATTTTGCAAGCCCCACCACCCCGAATTTCGCCGCCGAATAGGTCGGGCTGAACATCGAGCCAACCAGGCCGGAAACAGAGGCCGTGAACACGATCGAACCGCCGCCGCGCTTGCGCATGTGCTTGATCGCCTCACCCGAGGAGATGACCGGCGCGGTGACATTGATCGCCATCGCTTTGTTGTAGAGCGCGAGATCAAGCCCCTCGATGCCCGCCGGTCCGGGTAGTCCTGCATGCGCCCAAAACACGTCGAGTCCGCCAAGCCGCGCGGCCGCTTCGTTAACGCAGTCCCGAGCGCCCGCCTCGGTCGTGAGATCGGCTCGCACCGTCTCTATCTTATGCCCTTGCCTGGACATCTCGGCGGCGAGTTGCGCGAGGGCCTCCGCGTTGATATCCACCGCGGCTACCTTCGCACCTTCGCGCGCGAACAGTTCCACGCCCGCCCTGCCCATTCCCGAAGCAGCCGCGGTGATAAGCGCCAATTTGTTTTCCAGCCGTTTCATTTCAGTTACTCCAAAAATGTGGTTACAGCGTCAGTGAACTGAGGGCGCAGGAAAGCCTCAATCGTAGCGGATGACCCCCCGGGCGAGGGCGCCTCCGTGCAGGTCGTGGAAGGCATCGTTGATCTGATCCAGCCGATAGGTTTTGGTTACCAGCTCGTCCAGCTTGAGCTCTTTTGCCTGATACATTCGCACCAGGCGCTCGATATCGACAACCGGCCGGAAGCTCCCATACATCGACCCCATGACCACCTTCTCCGTTAGCGGCATGACCGAGGCGTCGAATTCGCAGCACGTCCCGTGCGGGGCGAGGCCCACCACCACCGCCGTTCCCGCCGGCCGGAGGGCGTCGTAGATCTGCCGAATGGTGGCCGGATTCCCGATCACCTCGAACGCATAGTCCACGCCACGGCCGGAAGACAGCTCCTTCGCTTTGTCGACGACGTTCTCGGTCTTGGCATTGATCAGATGCGTCGCACCGAATTTACGCGCCATCTCCAGCTTGCTGTCGCTGATGTCCGCCACCGCGATCACCGAGGCGCCAACGATCGAACAGGCCTGGATAACATTCAACCCCACCCCGCCGGCGCCAATCACCAGCACCGAGGAGCCCGCGCTCACCCGGGCGGTGTTGAAAACCGAGCCGGTCCCGGTCAGCACGCCACAGCCGATCAAGGCGGCGACGTGCAGCGGAACATCTTTCGGAATCTTCGTCGCGCAGCGCGCCGGAACCACGCCTCTCTCGCCGAACGACGAAATCAGCATGTGATGAATCACCTCGCCGCCTTTGCGCAGCCGTGTCGTGCCGTCCATCTGCACGCCATCGCGCAGCATCGACAAGCCTTGCTCGCATAAATTCGGCTTTCCGATACTGCAAAAGAAACACCTGCCGCAGTCATAAAGGAAGGAAAGCACCACGTGATCGCCCAACGCGAGATTGGTCACCCCCGGACCGACACCGTCGATCACGCCCGCCGCCTCATGACCAAGCACGATCGGCAGCGCCTGCATGCGCTTGCCTTCGATGCGCGCGACCGCCCTGTCGTAGAGCTCGGCCGCCGCCTTGAAGTTTTCCTGCGAAGAATACACGCCGCCAAGCGCGAGATAGGCGCGCATGTCGTCAGGGCTCTGGTCGA
>JAJYAF010000237.1:3969-4638 GCA_021779655.1 Pseudomonadota bacterium | reverse complement strand
GCACGGCGAGGTATTTCGTGTATTCAACCGCCAGCATCCGCAAGGTCGGAAGCGTGAAGAGATGGGAGATCGCCGGCGGCTGCACCGGCACCGCATATAAGGTCACTTGCGGCAGGCAGCGTCGGATTTCCAGAATGGCGCGCGGCATATGATAATCGGCGGTGACCACGATGAGCGAGCGCATATGTCGCGCCTTTGCCCAGGCGGCGGTTTCCAGCGCGTTGCCGTGGGTGGAAGCGGCCCGATGGCCGATCGTGATTTCCCCGGCATAACGGGTCGTTGCAGCGGAATCATCGGCGGTGAAATCGCCCAGATACGTTCCCTTGCCGGCGCCCGAAATCAGCAGCGCGGGCGCCGCCCGTTCGGCAAGCAGCGCGAGTGCCGCGCTCACCCGGTCATCGCCGCCGGTCAGCGCCACGATACCATCGGCATGCGGCAGCGGGTTGGGCGGCGAGGCCGCCCGGATCGCGACCATGAAGACCAGAAAACCGGCACCCCAGATGCCGATCAGCAGCGCCACGGCATTGAACACCCGGATAAGGGCACGAAGCCTTCGTCTTTGAACGCGGCGGCGACGGCGCGGCATCAGGTGAGCTGCCGCAGCCAGCCGCGAACGGTCAGCTGCGCCGTGATCCAGCCTATCGCGGCGGCGAGCACCGGCAGCGCCGC
>JAJYAF010000237.1:0-3959 GCA_021779655.1 Pseudomonadota bacterium | reverse complement strand
ACACGGGCAATAGCGACATCGACAGCGACATCGGCAATAGCGGCGCCGAACGCGGCATGACACCGGCAAAGGGAAGCGCAAGCCGCGCCAGCCACAGCAATGCCGGCAGCGCCACCCCGGCGCCGATGACCGAACCCGTCACGGCGAGCCAGGTTGCGCGAATGGCGAACTGGTCCGCGATGTCGGCATCCAGCGCGCCCAGCCCGTGAATGATCTCGATCGCCTCCCGCCGCTGCGCCAGCCCCGCGCGCGTGGCCACCGAAATCACCGCCGAGGCCACCAGGGCGACGATCACCAGGACCGAAGCGGCGGAGGCTTGGATACTGCCCGTCAGTGCCGCCACGCGGGAGGCCCAGTTGGCGCCGGTGGAGGCAAGCGTCCCCGGCGCCACGGCATCAAGCGCCGCGGTCAGCGCAACGGGCTCGGCGGGACCATGCCACTTCGCCGTGATCATCGCCGGCACCGGCAACGCAAGCCGTGCCACGTCCTCCCCCAGCCATGGCTTCAGCAGGTCATTCACCGCGCCGGGGCTTAAATTCGTTGGATCGGCAATATCGGGATCGGCTCGCAGAATGCCCATCACGGCTTGCAAACGGGTTTCCTTGCCGCTCGCCGCCGGTAATGCCGGATCGGTTACCTGCACCGTCAGCGCCGAGCTGGATTGGGCATTCCACTCACGGGCCAGTGCCGCCGCCGCGATGCTGCCGGCAATGGCGAGCGCGGCAAGAAAACTCATGGCGCCGACAAGGCTCGGCAGGAGCCGGTCCGCCATGGCCGAGCGGAGGCCGAGCGGGTCGCCTCGGCGGCGCCTAGCCATCCCGCACCAGCCGCCCCGCGGCGATTTCAAGACAGGGAGCCCGGTATTTCCTCACCAGCGCCAGATTATGGGTGGCGATTACCACCGTCGTCCCCATCCGGTTCAGGGCCGTAATCAGCAGCATCAGCCTGTCCGCCTGCTCGTCATCCAGATTCCCGGTCGGCTCATCGGCCAGCAGCAGTTTCGGCCGGCCGATCACGGCCCGCGCGATGGCCAGGCGCTGCTGCTCCCCGCCCGAGAGTTCATAGGGACGCTGCGTGAGCTTTTCCGCAAGCCCCACCCAATGCAGTAATTCCGTCACCTCGATGCGCACCTGTTTTTCGGGCCGCCTGACGAGCCGCATCGGCAGTGCCACATTGTCGTATGCGGTCAAATACGGCAGCAAGCGGAAATCCTGATAGATCACGCCGATCCGCCGGCGCAGCATCGCCGCCTCCCGGCGGGAGACGCGGGCCGCATGGACGCCCAGGATATCGATCCGCCCCCGATAGGGGTGTTCCGCCAGATACATCAGCTTGAGCACGCTGGTTTTACCGGCTCCGGAAGGGCCGAGCAGCCAGCGGAAACCGCCATCCGGTATATCGAACGACATGCCGCAGACCACGTCCGCCGAGGCGGCGGAGCTCTTCCCCCCTTGCCGGTATTTCAGCCACACATTTTCGAACCGGACCATTCAGCCTCTGACCATCGCCTGTCGCAGCATCCCTTTCTGCCGTTTTCGCGCCGTTGCCGACAAGCTTTTGGCGCGCCGGTTCCGGCCGGTATGCGAGTTGCGCGTTCACGGCAATAATGCCATTCCCGGCTGCATCATGCGCCTTTCCTGCCCCAACTGCCAAACCGAATACGAGGTGCCCGATGCCGCGCTGACCGGGCGGGCGCGTCTGCTGCGCTGCGCTAAATGCCTCACGGAGTGGCGGGTTCCGGCCGCGCACACGGACGGCGAGCAGCCGCCGGCATCCGAACCGATCACGGAACCGGCGCCACCCGAGCCAGGGTCAGCCGAGCCGAGACCAGTGGAGCATGGCCCAGTGGAGGCGGCGGCAACCGAAAGCCCGGAAGAGCCGGCCGCGTCCACCTCGACGGCAAAGGCAGCGCCAGCGGCTACGCTCGAAATTTTAAGGCCGACAAGCGCCCCGGAACAACCACGGGCGCGGGCAGAGCGGAACACCGCCTCCAAAACCCGGCGCGAAGATCAGCCGCGCGCTGGTTCCGATACGCCCAGGAACCGGGGACTGCTCCTTTCAATTCTGGTGGTGCTTCTGCTCATCGCCGCCGTGCTGGCCGATCACCGGCAGATCGGCGATTTCTGGCCACCCAGCCTCCGGCTTTTCAACGCGCTCGGTCTGCACTGAAACCGGAGTTCACCAGCCGGCCGCCGCCGGCCGCCGCTCAGGCAGCGGCGCGGATGGCGGCGGCTTTGACATCCTCGCCCACCCGGTCGTGGAACGTCGCGAAGTTCTCTTCGAAGCGCTTCACCAGCGCCGCCGCCGCCAGGTCGTATGCCGCGCGGTCGGTCCAGGCGGTCCTCGGGTCCAGCACCTCATCCGGCACGCCCGCGACCTTCTCGGGGATTTGCAGGCCGAAGAACGGGTCGGCATGGAAGGTCGTATGCTCCAACTCGCCGCTCAGCGCGGCGCGCAGCATCGCCCGCGTGTGCTTGATCGCCATCCGCTTGCCCACGCCATAGGAACCGCCGGTCCAGCCGGTATTCACCAACCAGCAGGAAACGCCCTCCTTCGCGATCAGCGATTCCAGCAGCTCGCCATAAACCTCCGGATGCCGTGGCAGAAAGGGTGCGCCGAAGCAGGCCGAAAAGGTTGCCTGCGGCTCCGACCCCATGCCTTTTTCCGTACCGGCAACGCGCGCGGTATAGCCGGAAAGAAAATGGTACATCGCCTGCGACGGCGTGAGCCTGGCGATCGGCGGCAATACGCCAAACGCATCCGCCGTCAGCATGAACAGATTTTTCGGAATTGAGCCGCGTCCGGAAAGCGCCACGTTCGGGATGTATTCCACCGGATAGCAGGCGCGGGTGTTTTCGGTGAAGGTCTGGTCGCTCAGGTCGAGCTTGCCGTGCGCGTCCGCCGCCACGTTTTCCAGAACCGTGCCGAAGCGGTGCGAAGCCGCCCATATTTCCGGCTCCGCCGCCGGCGAAAGATTGATCACCTTGGCGTAGCAGCCGCCCTCGAAATTGAACACGCCGTCCGGCGCCCAGCCATGCTCATCATCGCCGATCAGCCTGCGCTCGGGATCGGAGGAGAGCGTGGTCTTGCCGGTTCCCGAAAGGCCGAAGAACAGCGCGGTATCGCCGTTCTTGCCGATATTCGCGCTGCAATGCATCGGCAGCACCCCGCGTTCGGGCAAAATCCAGTTCATCACGGTGAAGATCGATTTCTTGATCTCGCCGGCATATTGCGTGCCGGCGATCACGATCATTTTTTCGGCGAAATTCAGCACGATGGCCGAGCCGCTGTTTACCCCGTCGATCTCCGGGTCGGTCTCGAAGAACGGGGCATGCAGGATCACGTAATCCGGCGTGAAATCGGCCAGTTCCGCTGGCTCCGGGCGCAGGAACATGTTCCGGGCGAACAGCGCCTGCCAGGCACCGGTGGTCACCAGACGAACACGGATGCGATTGGCCGAATCGGCCCCGGCGAACAAATCCTGGGTAAACAGCTCCCGCCCCTGCAAATACGCCTGCACCCGGCCCTTCAGGGTCTGATACTTCGCCTCCGACAATTTCTGGTTGATCCTGCCCCACCATATGTCCCCGGTGCTGGAAGGCTCATCCACAATGAACTTATCGCCGACGGACCGGCCGGTATGAACCCCTGTGCGGACGATCAGCGCGCCGTCCTCGGAAAGCCGTCCTTCGTGCTTGCGCAAGGCATGGGCTACGAGCGTGGGCGCGGTGAGATTGGCATGCAGCCCCGCCGCGATGCGCACCCCGGTCCCGGCCAGGGCAACCGCATCGCGAATCTGAGCCGTCTCTGTCATCTGGTTCACTATTCGATTCCTTCAACAAATAAAAAGCAAGCGGATACCCGTGCGCCCTTCCCCTGAACCCTTCGTCGTTTAGTGCTTTGCCCCGGAGTGCTTGCCCTTGAGGTCTTTCGCCCAAGTTGCTTCCCGATGAAGCGCT
>JAJYAF010000236.1 GCA_021779655.1 Pseudomonadota bacterium | reverse complement strand
CCGCACAGACGGCCGCGGCAATCAACCGGGCGCGGGGCCTCGGCGGCCGTATCATTCCTGTGGGAACTACGGCGCTGCGTCTTTTGGAGACGGCGGCAGGGCCCGAGGGCGACATTTTTCCCTTCCATGGCGAGACGGATATTTTCATCACCCCCGGCTACCGGTTCCGCGCATGCGACCTGTTGCTGACGAATTTCCACCTGCCCCGTTCCACCCTGCTGATGCTGGTTTCAGCCTTCGCGGGGATGGAGACAATCCGCGCCGCCTACCGCCATGCGATACAAGGCGGCTATCGCTTCTTTTCTTACGGGGATGCCTGCCTTCTGGAGCGGCCATAACGGCCTTGAACTCCGCTCACGCGGCAGGCTGCATGACAATCGTATCCGCCGTCGATTTTGCCAAGATCCATCCCGCCGCGCGCAACAGCCTGACGGCGGCGGCCTTCGCCGCATCCGTGTCGAGGTTGATGCCGAGATTATAGTCCCGGTAGATCTGCGTAGTTACGACAACGTAATTGACGTGATAGGCCGAAAGATAGGCCGCGAATTGCCTGGGATCGATTTCCTGGAATTCCTCGTTATACAGTGCGGGGAAAAGTCGCCATGCCGCGAACGGCATCGGCGCGCCGGTGCCGATATAGCCTTGGCCGACCAGGTGAAAACGCATACCGGAAGCGTATTGGTAGGCCATTTCGTCTCCGAATACCGGCAGGATCAGGATATTGCTGCCTTGGGGGATCGTGCCGTCGGTAAGCGGCTTCGGGATCGACAGCGTGGTCCAGTGGCGGTCCGTGCTTTGTGAGGGAATAAGAAAAACGAGGCAGATGGCAAGCAAAACATAGCGGGGGAGTTTGCGTCCGGGCTCGGCAAGCCAGAAGGCGAGCATGAGCGCGATGGCGCCGAAACCATAGAGCATGAAGCGGGCCGGCAGCATGGCATCGAGGAAAGGCAGGCGATAGGCCAGAATCCACGGGGCGGGGGTGATAATGACGCCAAGCACATGCAGCCAGGGGCCAAGTGACAGGACCGCCGCCAGCAGCGCCATGAACGCCAGCACCCGATAGGCCGGCGTGTGGTATTCGCGGAAAATATAGATGAGCAGAAGCAAAAGCGGCAGACCGATATAGGCGCTTTCTTCCGAGATGTTCCCCGGAAATCTCATCGAAATTGCCACGCAGGTCCGCCCGCCCAGCCAGTCTATCGGGGTTGGGAACAGAAATCCCAGCAGATCACTGGAAATATTGACGGCGGGCGTGATGGCGCCGCGCGCGGTTCCATACCCCAGCAGCATTTGCCAAAGCAACGGGGAGGCCAGCGCGACGCAGACAAGCAGGCCGATTGCAAGACCGGGGATGAGGCAAGCAAGCGGTTCCCGCCATCGGGCATGCAGCACCCATAATACGGCCAGGCCGATGACGGCGAACATGCAGAAACTGGCGAAAATTTCCTGAGAGGTGCCGAACTGCAGCGCCAGCAGCCCGCCGAGCGGAATGCCAAGCCGCCATCGGTTCCAGCCGCGCCTGAGGGAAGCCGCGCAAAGCCAGAAGGCGAGCGGTATGGCCGGTATGAAAACAAGGTTCAGATGGCCCTGGAGCTGGCTTATCATGTAGCTGGAAAACCCGAACACGAGGCCGGCCGTAAGCGAGGGGCCAAAACGGCCGGTCAGTTCGAATGCGGCCAGATAGCCGCCCCAGGCGGTGAGCGCGGGTGCCAGGATGAACAAGGTGTTGGCGACATTGACGGCGCCGAACGCGGTGGTGAAAGGCGCGGCGATCAGGGCCAGCGCCGGCATGGAGGTTTTCCAGGCCAGCGCGGCGCCGGCCGGAAAATCCACGAAATAGGTGTGGAACAAGGCCAGATGGTGACTAAACGCAAAGGGCCACCAGTTTAGAAACCAGATATAGGCGAGCGGATCGCCGCCATAGCCGAAATAGGTAAAGTTTCCATGAGCGTTGGGCGGGGCAAAAAACCCGTATGCAACGGAGAAAAATATCGCCAGCGCGCATACATGTTTCAACAGGGTGCAAACGCTTGGATTTGGCTTCGATGGCATGCGGGCTGAGTATCAGTGCGGATTTGCATGAGCAACCACAAACCAGGCCGCCCCGCCCGGCCGGCGTTTGACGCGGAGAGCCCGATAGGCCTATCTGCGCGGCGGTTTTCATGAACGGACGGCGAGAGAACCCTGCTTTGCCGCGTAAGGAGCTTAAGCCGCATTTTCCATGGATCTGCCGATGTCTCCCCCGCCGTTCGGCTTCACGCTGCATGCCACTGATACCGGCGCGCGCGCCGGCACGCTTGCAACGGCGCATGGCGAGGTGCCGACGCCGGCTTTCATGGCCGTGGGCACCGCCGGCACGGTGAAGGCGATGACCGCGGATGCAGTGCGCGCGACGGGGACGAAAATCGTGCTCGGCAACACCTATCATCTGATGCTGCGCCCGACGGCGGAGCGGGTGGCAAGGCTTGGCGGGCTGCACCGGATGATGGACTGGCCGGGGCCGATCCTGACCGATTCCGGCGGCTTCCAGGTGATGTCTCTGGCCAAGCTGCGGAAGCTGGATGAAACCGGCGTCACCTTCCGCTCCCATATCGACGGCTCGGCGCATCATCTCTCGCCGGAACGCTCCACGCAGATTCAGCATCTCCTGGATGCCACCATCACGATGGTGCTGGATGAATGCACGCCATACCCGGCCTCTCCTGAAGCGGCGGCCCATTCCATGCGGCTCACCACGCGCTGGGCGCAGCGCTCGCGCGAGGCCTTCGTGGCGCGCCGCGGTTACGGCCAGTTCGGCATCGTGCAGGGGAGCACCTATCCCGAACTGCGCGCGGAATCGGCGGCCGCGTTGCGGGAGATGGATTTCGAAGGCCATGCCATCGGCGGCCTCGCGGTGGGCGAGGGCCAGGCGATGATGTATGCGATGCTGGAGGTGACAGAGCCGCTGCTGCCACGGGAAAAACCGCGCTATCTGATGGGCGTGGGCACGCCCGATGATCTGCTGGGCTCGATCATGCGCGGGGTGGATATGTTCGACTGCGTAATGCCCACCCGCGCCGGCCGCACCGCCCGGGCCTTCACCTCCGCCGGCATTTTCAACCTGCGCAACGCGCGCTTCATGGACGATGCCGCCCCGCTCGATGCGAACTGCCCCTGCCTTGCGTGCACGCGCCATTCCCGCGCCTATCTGCACCATTTGTTCCGCTGCGCGGAGATTCTGGGGCCGATGCTGCTGACATGGCACAATCTCCACTACTACCAATCATTGATGCAGGGCGCGCGCCAGGCGATTCTGGCCGGGGAATATTCCACCTATTGCGCGGCTATTCGCGCGGGCTGGATGGTGGGATGAAGCCGGCGATCATCGCCCGGGCGCACAAGCTCGGCTTCGATGCGATCGGCTTCACCGTGGCGCGGCTGCCGCCGGAACGGCGCGCGGCGCTGGAGGAATATCTCGCTTGCGGACATCATGGCTCGATGGCCTGGATGGCGGCGCGGGTGCCGCAGCGGGCCGATCCGCAAACCCTTTGGCCGGAAGCGGTGAGCGTGATCTCGCTCGGGCTTTCCTATGCGCCGCAGACCGACCCGCTGGCCGGCCTGGCCCGGCGCGCGTGCGGCAATATCTCCATCTATGCCCGCAATCGCGATTATCATGAGATCATCAAGGGCCGGCTCAAGCATCTGGCGCAGTTCATTGCGGCGCGGCAGGCGGGGGTGAAGGTGTTTGTGGACACCGCGCCGGTGATGGAAAAGCCGCTGGCGCAGCAGGCCGGGCTGGGCTGGGCCGGCAAGCACACCAATCTCGTCTCCCGCCGGCATGGCTCCTGGCTGCTGCTGGGGGAAATTTTCACCACCCTTGCCCTTCCGCCTGATGTGCCGGAGGCGGATCATTGCGGCAGTTGCCGCGCCTGCCTTGACGCTTGCCCCACCGATGCCTTTCCCGCACCCTACCGGCTGGATGCAAGACGCTGCATCTCCTACCTCACCATTGAACATGAGGGGCCGATTGCGCCGGAATTCCGCGCCGCGATCGGCAACCGGATTTATGGCTGCGATGACTGCCTGGCGGCCTGCCCGTGGAACAAATTCGCCCAGGCCGGCCGGGAAGCGAAGCTGGCCGCGCGGCCGGAGCTGGCGGCGCCGGAGCTGGCGGCCCTGGCCCGGCTGGACGACGCGGAATTCCGCAAGCAGTTCAGCGGCTCGCCGATCAAGCGGATCGGCCGCAACCGGTTCGTGCGCAATGTCGCGATCGCGATTGGCAACAGCGCGGAACCGACGCTGTTTTCCGAGGCGGCGGCCCTTGCGGCGGACGCCGATCCGGTTGTGGCGGAGGCCGGAGCATGGGCGGCGGAAAGACTTCGGCCCCGGGCCGGATGAACCGCGGCCGGTCGCGTTGGACGGAAAATGAATCACCACCCCCGAAACTGGCTGAAAACCACCGCTTGCGGCCTGTATTGCGAGCCGGGCGGGTTTTATATCGACCCGGTGCGGGCGGTGGATCGCGCGGTCATCAGCCATGCTCATTCCGACCATGCCCGCCCCGGGCATAAGGCCGTGCTCGCCACCGAGGCCACGCTCACGCTCATGCGCACGCGCATGGGAACGCAGGCCGGCATGTCCCGGCAGCCGCTTGGCTATGACGAGCCG
>JAJYAF010000235.1 GCA_021779655.1 Pseudomonadota bacterium | reverse complement strand
GGGTGGTTGAAACTGATTTGCGCTTCCGCGCGGGTACGGACCCCAACGCCGATCTCCAGGCCGTCAACGGCGCGATCGACCGGGTGCGCGCCAGCCTGCCGCCCGCCGCCAAGCCTTTGTCCGAGATCATGGGCAATGCGATCAACGAGGTGGCTGATTACGCGCTGCAAATCCCCGCCGGGGTGCCCCATGAGGAGGTTGCCCGCGTGGTCGCCGCCACCATCGTCCCCGCCTTGCGCGCGATACCGGGCGTGCAGCTGGTTGATAGCGCCGGCATCGGCGATGCGGCGCTCTGGGTGCAGCCAAACCCCGGCGCCCTTCGCCAGGCGCATATCCCGGTGAGCGCGCTCACCGCCGCGCTGGCCGGGCAGGTGAGCCTGGCGCCCGGCGGGTATCTCACGCTCGGGCATCAAGATTCGTTGATCGAGCTGCACAACCTGCCCACCCGCATTGCCGATTTAAACGCAACGCCGGTCGCCGGGCCAAACGGGCCGGTGGCGCTGGGCAGCCTGGCGCGCATCATCCATGCCACGCTGCCCACCCATCAGCGCGAATTGCTCGACGGCCAGCCAAGCATCGCGCTGACGATTTTCAAGCAGCAAGGCGCCTCCACTTTGCCGGTCACGCAAGCCATCGCCCGCAGGCTGGCGGCGTTGCGCGGCCAGCTGCCGCCCGGCGTGCGGTTCATCCGCATTTATGACCAAGGGCATCTGGTGCATGCGGTGGGGGCGGATCTGCGGCGCAACCTCATCATCGGCGGCGTGCTGGCGATTGCGGTGATGCTCTTCGTGCTGGGCGCGCGCAGCGGCGCGTGGCTGCTGGCGTTGAGCATCCCGGTCTCGCTGCTGCTGGGCATCGCCGGGCTGTATGCCGCCGGGCAGAGCCTCAATTTGATGACGCTGGGCGCGATCACCGTGGCGCTGGGGCTGGTGGCCGATGACGCGATCATCGTGCTGGAGAGCATCTGCCACCGCTGGGAGGCGGGCGATGCCCCCGCCGCCGGTGTTTTGCGCGGCCTGCGCGACATCGCGGCGCCGGACATCATCGGCACGCTCACCACCATCCTGGTGTTCGTCCCCTTGCTGTTCACCGGCGGGCTGGCCGGGCTGTTTTTCATCCCCTTCGCTTTGGGCATGGTGTTCTCCCTGCTGGCCTCGCTGCTGGTCTCGCTCACGCTCATCCCGCTCGGCCTCAGCCTGGTGCGCCATGGCGGGGCCATCCCGCGGCCCTCGCGGCTCAGCGAGCAACTCCTGGCCGCATTGCGGCGCCACAACCGCCGCCTGTTCAACTTCGTGCTGCGCCACCCGCGCTGGAGCATCGGCGGCTGTTTCGTGCTGCTGCTGCTCAGCCTGGCGGCGATGAGCCTGGTTTCGGTGAATATTCTCCCCTTGCCGAACGAGGGCGTGCTGCTGGAATCCTTCACCCTGCCGCCCGGCACCGCGCTGCTGGACACGCAGGCGGCGGTCAATTCAATCGTCACCCGCATCAATGCCGACCCCGCGGTGGCCCACAGCCTGGCGCGCATCGGCTCGGCCGCGGGCAGCAACTACACCGAGCCCGCCTACGCCGGAGAGATCGAGATTCTGCTGAAACCCGGCGCCGGGGCGAACAGCCTGGATGCGATTGCCGCCCGGATCCTGGCCGCGAGCCAGACCCCCTCGGTGCAGCTCGGGGTGGACACGCCGACAGTCGAGCGCCTGGGCGAGAGCCTCTCGGGCCTGCCGCAACCTTTTGAAATCCAGTTGTACGGCACGCAATTCGCTGAGATGACCACGCTGGCGAATGAGATCACCGCCCGGCTGGACAAGGTGAACGGCCTCTCCGGCGTGTTCAATAACGACGGCTACCCCGAAACGCAGATCAACGTGCAGCCGCGCCCCGCCGCCCTGGCCGCGGCCGGCCTCACGCCCGCGCAGTTGAGCCATGAGCTGGCCGCCCTGCTGGCCGGGCAGGTGGTGGCGCGCGTGCCGGATGGCAACGTCGCACTGCCGGTTTATATCCGCCTGCCCGATCCGGCGGCATTTTCCCTCGATGACCTGGCCGCCCTGCCTGTTGGCAACCAGAGCGGCACGCCGCTCGGCCAGCTCGCGGGCATCAGCCTCGTCACCAGCCCGAACCAGTTTCATCATATCGACGGCGCGCGCGCCTTCGATATTCTGGCAACCCCCACCACCGCGCCGGGGGCCGCGATCGCCGCCGCCAAGGCCGCGCTGGCCAGTTTGAAGCTGCCGCCTGATGACCGCATCGCGTTCGGCGGGCTGTACCCCATGCTGGAGAGGGCCGCCCTCGGCCTGGGGATTGCGGCACTTGCCGCGGTCATCCTCATGGCCGGCGTGCTGGTGCTGCGCTTTGGCGGCAGGCGCGCGCCGGGGCTGTTGCTTATGCAGATCCCCCTGGCGATGACCGGCGGCGCGCTGGCCCTGGCGGCAAGTGGGCTGGGGCTGAACGGGATCGGCCTGGTCGGCTTCCTCACCTTGGTGGGGGTCAGCCTGAACCACGGCATCGTGCTGCTTGACCGCGCCCAGCAAAACGAGAACGCCGGGCTGGCCCCGGCGCAGGCCATGGAGGAAGCGCTGAATGTGCGCTTCCGCCCGATTTTCCTCACCACCGTCGTCGCCGTGCTGGGCATGCTGCCCACCGCTCTGGGGTTTGGCGCGGGCGCCGCGCCCGAGCAGGGGCTGGCCATCGTCATCGCGGGCGGCATCGTCTGGAGCGCGCTGCTCAGCACCAACCTGATCCCGGCATTATACATTCGCTACCGCGGCAAATAAGCGCCGGGCATGGCCGGTTTTTACACCGGCCATCTCTCAACGGCTTCGCTCAGGCGTGGCGCAGCGCGTATTCCAGCGTATCGAGCGCCTCGGCGAACACGCTGTCCTGGATCGTCAGCGGGTAGAGGAAGCGGATGACATTGTTGTAAACGCCGCAGACCAGCAGAATCAGCCCGCGCTGCTGCGCGATGGCCTGCACCTTTTTCACGAACGCCGCCTGCGGCTCGCCATCCTTGGGGTTGATGAACTCGGCCGCCACCATGCTGCCGGGCCCGCGCACATCGGCGATGAAGGGCACCGCCTCGCGCAACGTGTTCAGCCGGGCTTTCAGCCGCTCGCCCAGCACCGTGGCGCGCTGCTCCAGCTTCTCATCCTCGATGATCTCGAGCACCGCATGCGCCGCGGCCACGGCCAGCGGATTGCCCGCATAGGTGCCGCCCAGCCCGCCGGGGGCAGCGGCATCCATCAGCTCGGCCCGGCCCACCACACCGGCCAGCGGCAACCCGGCGGCGATGCTCTTGGCGAAGGTGAGCAGGTCGATGCTGACATCATGCTGCGCGGAGGCGAAGAACGTGCCGGTACGCGCCGCGCCGCACTGGATTTCATCGGCGATCAACAGAATACCGTGCTCATCGGCAATCTCGCGCAGGCCGCGGATAAACGCCACCGGCGCCGGGTAGAACCCGCCTTCGCCCTGCACCGGCTCATAGATGAACGCGGCGATGCGCTTGGGGTCGATGTCGCTCTTGAACAACCGGCGGACATGGGCCAGCGAATCCTCGATGCTGACCCCATGCAGCGGGTTGGGGAAGGGCGCGTGGAAGACATCGCCGGGCATTGCGCCAAAGCCGGTCTTGTAGGGAACCACCTTGCCGGTCAGCGCCATGCCGAGCAGCGTGCGGCCGTGGAAGGCCCCATCGAATGCGATGATGCCCGAGCGCCCGGTCGCCGCGCGGGCGATCTTAACGGCATTTTCCACCGCCTCGGCGCCGGTGGTCACCAGTATGGTCTTCTTGGCGCCGGCCCCCGGCGCGCGGCGGTTCATCTGCTCGGCCAGCGAGACATACCCCGCATAGGGCACCACCTGATACGCGGTGTGGCTGAAGCGGCCCAGCTGCTCGGTAACCGCCGCGATTACGCGGGGGTGGCAATGCCCGGTGTTCAACACCGCGATGCCTCCGGCGAAGTCGATATAGCGGTTGCCCTCGATGTCCCATAGTTCGGAATTGAGCGCCCGGTCCGCATAGAAATTTTCCAGCACGCTCACGCCGCGCGGTGTCGCGGCCTGGCGCCGTGCCTCCCAGGCGGCATTGCCGCTGGTGGTGTCTGGTTGAGAAGCTGCATTCAACATGAGATATTTCCTTGGTTCTGGTGAAATTCCCGCTCTTATTCTGCGGCGTATCCGACAACGCCTTTAATTTCGAGGAACTCTTCAAGCCCCCACTGGCCCCATTCGCGGCCATTGCCCGACTGCTTGTAGCCGCCGAAGGGGGCGTTCAGGTCGCCCTTCGGATAGTTGATATAAACATTCCCGCTGCGCATCTTGCGTGAGATTTCCTGCGCGCGTTCGCGGCTGCCTGATTGCACATAGGCGGCCAGACCATACACCGTATCATTCGCCAGCGCGATAACCTGCGCCGGGGTCTCATAGGTGAGGATGGAGAGCACGGGGCCAAAAATCTCTTCCCGGGCGATGCGCATATCCGGCGTCACATCGGCGAACACGGTGGGGCGGACATAATAGCCCCGGTTCAGCCCGTCCGGGCGGCCGGTGCCCCCGGCCACGAGCGTGGCGCCCTCATCGATCCCGGCCTGGATCATCGCCTGGATCTTGTCATATTGCAGCTGGCTGATCACCGGGCCCATATAAACCTCCGGGTCCGACGGCGCGCCGACCTTG
>JAJYAF010000234.1 GCA_021779655.1 Pseudomonadota bacterium | reverse complement strand
GACGCGCGCCCGGCGCCATATCGCATCAGCGGAGCGGTAGGGGTTGTCGCCACGCGCCGTCACGATCTCGGCGGCGTGGGCGTTCGACAGCCCCTTCACCATCCGAAGCCCCAAACGGACCGCCAGAAATCGCCCGCCTGTCGTTTCCAACGTGCAGTCCCACCTGCTCTGGTTGACACAGACGGGCCTGACCTCGATCCCGTGCGCCTGGGCATCGCGCACGAGCTGCGCCGGGGCATAAAAGCCCATCGGCTGCGCGTTCAGCAGCGCGCAGCAAAACACGTCCGGATGGTGGCATTTCATCCAGGAGCTGGCGTAAGCGATCAGCGCGAATGACGCCGCGTGGCTTTCGGGAAAGCCGTAGCTGCCGAAACCCTCGATCTGCGAGACCGTCTGCTCTGCGAATGCACGGCTGTAGTGACGTTCGACCATGCCGGCGATCAGCTTCTTCCTGAAATGCGAAATCCCGCCCGTGACCTTGAACGTCGCCATGGAGCGCCGCAGCTGGTCCGCTTCGTCCGGGGTGAAACCGGCGCAGACGATCGCGATCTGCATGGCCTGTTCCTGAAACAGCGGCACACCGAGCGTTTTGCCCAGCACGCGCTCAAGCTCCGGCGTCGGGAACACCGGCTTTTCCTTGCCTTCCCGCCGGCGCAGATAGGGATGCACCATATCGCCCTGGATCGGGCCGGGGCGGATGATCGCCACCTCGATCGCCAGGTCATAGAACGTCTTCGGCTTCAGCCGGGGCAGCATCGCCATCTGCGCGCGGCTCTCGATCTGGAATACGCCGATCGTGTCCGCCTTCTGGATCATCGCGTAGGTTTCGGGATCTTCCGGCGGCACATTCGCAAGGTCGATCCGCTCGCCGCGATGCTCCGCCAGGAGGTCGAAGGCCCGGCGCATGCAGCCGAGCATGCCGAGACCCAGCACATCCACCTTCATCCAGCGCAGGATGTCGATATCGTCCTTGTCCCATTCAATGACCTGGCGATCCGCCATGGCGGCGGGCTCGATCGGCACCAGCTCGTCCAGACGGTCCCGGGTCAGCACGAACCCGCCCGGGTGCTGCGAGAGGTGGCGGGGAAACCCGATCAGCGCCTGCGCCAGCTCGAGTGTCAGCTGCAGCCGCCGATCCGCCAGATTGAGGTTGAGCTCGGCGGCGCGGTCTTCGTCGATGCCGTCTTTCGACCAGCCCCATAGCTGGGACGAGAGGATACTTGTCACGTCTTCCGGCAATCCCAGCGCCTTTCCCACCTCGCGCAGAGCCCCCTTGGCGCGATACCGGATCACCGTCGCGCAAAGCGCGGCACGGTCGCGGCCGTATCGCTCGTAGATCCATTGAATGACTTCTTCCCGGCGCTCATGCTCGAAATCCACGTCGATGTCGGGCGGCTCCTTGCGCGCGGCCGAGACGAACCGTTCGAAAAGCAGGCCGGAGCGCACGGGATCGATGCTGGTGATCCCGAGCACGTAGCAGACGGCGCTGTTCGCGGCACTGCCGCGCCCTTGGCATAGAATTCCCTTCGACCGCGCGAAGCGCACGATGCTGTTCACCGTGAGGAAATATGGGGCGTACGAAAGTTCCGCGATCAGCTGCAACTCGTGTCGAAGCTGCCGCCCCACGTCCTCCGGAAGCCCCTCCGGATAGCGCCGTGGCGCGCTCTCCTGCACCAGCTTTTCCAATGTCTGCTGGGGCGTCAGGGAAGGGTCCTCGACCTCCTCCGGATACTGGTAGCAGAGATGGTCAAGCGAAAACTTGCACCGCTCGACGATTTCCAGGGACCGGCCGATGGCTTCGGGGTGACGTGCAAACAGCCGGGCCATTTCCTCTGGCGATTTCAGGCTCCGATCGAAGCTGCGTTCGCGCCGGAAGCCCGCCTGGTCGATCGTGCAGCCCTCGCGGATGCAGGTGAGGACATCCTGAAGCATTCGCCGCTGCTGAACGTGGTAGAGCACATCGCCGGTCACGACGGTTGGCACGCGCGCGGCCTGCGCCATGTCGGCCAGTAGCCGCAGCCGGGCCGCATCACCGGGCCGCCGGCGCAGGCTGAGAGCCGCGTAACAACGGTCCTGGAACTCGGCCCGCATCTGCCGCAGCGATGCGGCCAGGGCGGAATCGGGGGTGTCCGGGAGCAGGACGATCAGCAGGCCGTCACCGTGCTCGGCGAGATCCCGCCACCGCAGCGCGCAGCCGCCTTTCCCGGCGCGGCCCTTGCCGATCGACAGCAGACGGCAGAGGCGGGCGTATCCGCCGCGGTCCATCGGGTAGACCAGGACGGGCAGGTGGTCCGTGAGATCGAGGCGGCAACCGACCACGAGCCGGATGCCGGCTTCGCTCGCCCGTTGATGCGCGCGGGCGATGCCGGCGAGCGTGTTCCGATCCGTGATTCCGATCGCCGGCAGTCCGAGAAACTTGGCCTGCGCCATCAGCTCCTCGACATGCGAAGCCCCGCGCAGAAAGGAATAGTTGGAGATTACCTGTAATTCGGCATAGCCATTCACGACGTTAAGGCTCTGTGCCGCCGGCCTGGAAGGACGGCTCGCGCTCGAAGCCACCGCGTCCGGCCTCTTGAAGCGCCACCGGATGGCTTTTCGCCATCGGCCGCGCGCGGGACGGGTTGCCGGAGCGGCGCCGGCCAGCCCTCAAGGGTTGGCTTTGTCAGGCTCCGGCCTGATGATGCGCGCGTTCTTGCCGGGACCACCCGATACCAGGAATTCCGCTGCGCCATAGCCGGCTTCGAGCGGGATGCGGATAAGCCGGCCTCCTTCGCCCATGATCGGCTCCGGCCGGACGGTCACGACGCGCGAAGACCGGGCGGCCTGAAGCGCTTCGGCTACCGTCCTGTACTGGCCGACCTTTTCCAGGTTCATCCGCGTTGGGAACAGCAGGGTTCGGTGGCCGGCATCGGCATCGGCGCCGGCCTGGGCGGGTGTGACCCAAATGGAATCGACCGATTCCCGGCCGTCATGGAGGAGGATGTGGTCGAGCGGCGCCTCGGCGAGGAAAAAATGGGTATCGAACCGCTTGGGCATGTGCGACGGAGTGATCCAGTGCGCGAAATGCACCAGCTGGTCGAAGGCCGCCACCAGATTTTCCCGCTCGATCATGTCGGCGAAGCTGATCTCGCCGGTCTCGATGGCGTGGCGGTAGGTGGTGCCGAGCGCCGCTGTCCGCTTCCCATCGATCAGCGGGCCTTGGCGGGCCGCCCGGGCATACAGCACGCCGCATTCCTCAAAGGCCTCCCGTGCCGCGGCAGCCATCACGTTCAGCATCGTGTCGCTCACATCGTCCACCCCAACCGCGAGCTGCCGCCATCGCGAATCGGCGTCTCCGGGGCTGGCGGAGCCGCCGGGAAAAACCAGCGCGCCGGAGGCAAATTCGATTTCATGGTGGCGGACCACCATGAAAATTTCCATTCCATCGGCGCCGTCGCGGATCAGCATCAGGGTCGCGGCAATGCGCGGCGTCACAGGTTCGGTCATGGCAAATCTCGCTGCTGAAAGGATGGTGGCGGGCGCCCTTCAAAGGGTCTCGGGCTCTTCATTCTATTTCCTTGACCCTTTATGCATCGCCGCGCAAGCAGTTTTCCTGCATCTGCTCATTCGTGCAGAGCAGCCATTTCCGACTCGCGGCCGCCTGGGGGCTGGCCGGCGATGACCGCCGGCTAGAAGGCGCGCGGGCCTTCCCCGGAATCTGTTCAGTAGGATTTCGGCAGGCCAAGGACTTTTTCGGCGATGTTGCAAAGGATCAGATGCGGTGAGATCGGCGCGATCCGTGTCAGCATGACCTCGCGCAGATACCGTTCGATATGGAACTCCTTCGCGTAGCCGAACCCGCCATGGGTCAGCATCGCGGTTTCACAGGTTTTCAGCGCCGCCTCGGCGGCGAGAAACTTGGCCGCATTCGCCTCGCTGCCGCAGGGCTTGCCGCTATCGTACAGCGTGGCTGCGCGGAATGTCATGAGGCTGGCCGCTTCAAGCTCCGCCCAGCATTGGGCCAGCGGATGCTGGATGCCCTGATTCATGCCGATCGGCCGGTCGAACACCACCCGTTCGCGCGCATAGCGCGCCGCGCGCGACAGGGCGACGCGGCCGATGCCAATGGCCTCGGCGGCGATCAGCACGCGCTCGGGGTTCATGCCGTGCAGGATATAGTGGAAGCCCTTGCCCTCCTCACCGATGCGGTCCTCAACCGGGATGGGCAGGCCATCGATGAAAACTTCGTTCGAATCGACGGCGGCGCGGCCCATCTTCTCGATCTCGCGCACATCGACATAGTCGCGGTCGAGCTTCGTGTAGAACAGGCTGAGACCCTCGGTGGGTTTGCGGACCTCCTCGATCGGAGTGGTGCGCGCCAGCAGCAGCATGTAATTCGCTACCTGCGCAGTGGAAATCCATACCTTGCGGCCACTGACGACATAGCGGTCGCCCTGGCGCACCGCGCGGGTTTTCAGCTTGGTCGTGTTCAGGCCGGCATCAGGCTCAGTCACCGCGAAGCATGCCTTGCATTCGCCGCGGATGAGGGGCGGCAGGGCGCGCTGCTTCTGCGCCTCGGTGCCGAACACCACGACCGGGTTCAGACCAAAGATGTTCATGTGCATCGAGGAGGCCGCCGACATGCCGCCGCCGCTCTCGGCGATCGTCTGCATCACCAGCGCGGCTTCGGTA